>VSNE01000005.1 GCA_009774155.1 Lachnospiraceae bacterium | reverse complement strand
GATTAATCTTCTTCCTCAGTCTCCTCCCTGGGCGGTTCCGGCAGATAGAGATGCACCTCACTGATACGGTTCTTTTCAACAGAATCCACAACAAGACGGATGCCGTTTTCCGTCGTGACCTCCTCGCCTACCCCGGGAAGATGATCCAGAAGCCCGATGATAATTCCGCCTATGGAATCATAATCCTCAGACTCCAGGCGAAGATTCTGTTCATCCAGCTTCAGGTAATTGTTCAAATCATCCAGGCTCATGGCGCCGGCAACCATATATTCTCTGTCGGAGAGCTGGCGTACCAGGCGTTCTTCATCCTCGTCATATTCATCCCGGATATCCCCTACGATTTCTTCAAGCAAATCCTCTATCGTAACCATGCCGGATGTGACTCCGTACTCGTCCAGTACAATGGCAAGGTTGGTGGAGCTTTTCTTCATCTCCAGCAGCAGATCCGAGGTTTTCTTGTGTTCGTGGGTGTAAAGCACGCTTCTTAAAATATTACGGGCGTCAAAATGCTCCTTATCCTCATAAATCAGCAGATCCTTGACATTAATCATGCCGATGACATTGTCTGTTGTCTCCTCATACACCGGGTAACGGGTGTATTTGTTTTCTTTATAAAGCTCCATCATGTCGTTATAAGTGGCATTCATATTCAGAAAGCTCATGTCCACCTTCGGAACCATAATGTCTTTGGCATTGGCATCGCCGAAGTCAAACACATTATTAATCATCTCGCGTTCCCCCGGTTCAATCACTCCGTCCTCGTGGCTCACGTCCACGATGGTGCGGATTTCTTCCTCCGTGTAGGAGTCGGATTTGTCATTCGGATCTACCCGCATAAGAAAAAGAATTCCCATGGAGAGATTGTTCATAATAAAAATCAGAGGAGTTGCTATGAACATCCAGGTATAGATGATGCGCGCATAAGCCAGCGCGATCTTCTCCGAATGAATGGTGGCGCAGGTCTTCGGCGTAATTTCACCGAACACCAGAACAATTAATGTCAGCGCGCCGGTGGAAATGCCGGCGGCGACGGCTGCAAGCCCGGTACCTGCAAGCCATCTGGTGACCATAATGGTAGCCAGAGAAGAAGCGGAAATATTTACAATGTTATTTCCAATCAATATAGCGCTCAGCATTTTTCCCTGATCCTCAATGACCTTGGAAAGGATGACTGCACGGCGGCTTCCTTCTTCGATTAAATTTCTTATTCGGATTTTGTTAACAGTTACCAGTGCGGTCTCCGCAGAGGAAAAAAATGCGGAGAGACCAATCAGGGCCATTAAAATCAGCACCTGTATGGCGTCACTCGAATCCAACGTAGTTCACTCCTTTTAAAAATGTTGTAAGTATAGTCAGAGTTTACTATACGATATTTTGGAAGAAAATGCAATACCCGGGCATAATTGAAAAAGGGGCGCATAAGATGTAAGCAGAAGTACGAAGGGAGAATTGCTATGAAACAGCCGAATGTCAATGCGTATTCAGCCGCCATGCTCCGTGTGATGAAAGCGCTGCTTGCTTCCTATGTGGTGACCGGACTTTTTTTGCTTTTCCTTGCGGGGCTGCTATACAAGTTCCGGATGGATGAAGGTAAGATACAGATTGGAATTATACTGACCTATATTCTATCCTGCTTTGTGGGGGGCTTTCTGGCAGGAAAGATGATGAAGAGCAGACAGTTTCTGTGGGGCGTGCTGCTGGGAGTTTTGTATTTTCTGATTATGACGCTGGTGTCCCTGGCGGTGAACCGGGAGCTGCAGGGAAGCTCCTCCGGGTTTGTTACTTCCTTTCTCCTCTGTATGGGCGGAGGAATGCTGGGCGGTATGCTGTCGTAGAATTGGTGACAAAAAGTGCGGAAACTCAAGCAAAAAACTCTTTTCATTTTCCTGCGCCTATGTTATACTATCACCAATCGCGTAAAAAAGTAAAAACAGGAGGAAACTTCAGATGAAACACATTAAGACTTTAAATACTCAGACTTTACAGCATACTATGAAAAAAGGCGGATGCGGCGAGTGCCAGACTTCCTGCCAGTCTGCATGCAAGACTTCCTGCACTGTGGGAAATCAAAGCTGTGAGAACAACAGATAGGATTAGGCTATAGGGTTTAAGAATAAGCAGCGGCCTGCGTCGCTGCTTATTCTGATGTTACTAATCAGAAAGGGGAACTGATATGGTTCACCAGTACAAAAATAATGGTTATAATATTGTTCTGGATGTGAACAGCGGCTCCGTTCATGTGGTGGATGCTCTGATCTATGACATGGTTCCTTATTATAAGGAAAAGGGACTGGAGGAGACCGTAAAGCTTTTATCGGACAAGTATCAGGAAGAAGAGATCCGGGAAGCGGCGGAGGATCTGGATGAACTGATTGAGGCCGGGAAGCTGTATACCGAGGATATTTATGAAGATTATATTCAGGAGATTGCGGATGCAAAAAAGCCGGTGGTGAAGGCGCTCTGCCTGCATATTGCACATGACTGCAACCTGGCCTGCCGCTACTGCTTTGCGGAGGAAGGCGAGTATCATGGCCGCCGTGCTCTGATGAGTTATGAGGTGGGCAGAAAAGCGCTGGATTTCCTGATTGCCAGTTCCGGGAGCAGAAGGAACCTGGAGGTGGATTTTTTCGGCGGGGAACCGCTTATGAACTGGCAGGTGGTAAAAGATCTGGTGGCTTACGGAAGGGAACAGGAGAAAATCCACAATAAAAATTTCCGTTTTACACTGACGACCAACGGAGTTTTGCTGAATGAGGAAGTCCAGGAATTTGTCAACCGGGAAATGGATAATGTGGTACTCAGCATTGACGGAAGAAAAGAGGTTCATGACCATATGCGTCCGTTCAGGAACGGAACCGGCAGCTATGACCTTATCCTTCCTAAATTCCGGAAGCTGGCAGAGAGCCGGAATCAGGAGAAATACTACGTAAGAGGAACCTTTACGAGAAATAACAAGGATTTTTCAAAGGATGTCCTGCATCTGGCGGAGCTTGGCTTTAAACAGATATCAGTGGAGCCGGTTGTGGGAACGGAAGAAGAGGAGTATGCGCTCAGGGCGGAGGATCTGCCGGAGGTGTTTGCGGAGTATGATAAGCTGGCGGCAGAGATGGCGCGCCGCTGCCATACGGATAAGGCTTTTAATTTCTTTCACTTTATGCTGGATCTGACAGGCGGCCCATGTGTGGCAAAGCGGCTGTCGGGATGCGGTTCGGGAACCGAATATCTGGCGGTTACTCCATGGGGCGATTTGTATCCGTGTCATCAGTTCGTCGGGGAAGAGAAGTATCTGATGGGCGATGTGGACAAGGGAATCACAAAAGCGGATATCCGGGAGGAATTTAAAAACTGCAATGTATATTCCAAGGAAAAATGCAGAAATTGTTTTGCAAAGTTCTACTGCAGCGGCGGATGCGCGGCGAACGCATACAAGTTTCACGGCTCTGTCAATGAAACCTATGATATAAGCTGTGAGCTGGAGCGCAAGCGTGTGGAGTGCGCGATTATGATAAAAGCCGCCGCGGCAGAGAAAGAAGAGGTAGAAAAGGATGAAGAAGAATAAAGCAGCCGTTACGCTGCTTCTGACCCTGGCGCTGACCGGGCTTCTGCTGTTTACCGCGGCAGTTGGCTGGGGGACGGACGGAGCCGGAGCGGCGAAGGACATTAAGCTTGGACTGGATCTGGCAGGCGGCGTCAGCATCACCTATCAGGCAGTGGGCGATGAAGCTCCCAGCGCGGAGGATATGGCGGATACTATTTACAAGCTGCAGAAACGTGTGGAAGGCTACAGCACGGAGGCTGAGGTTTATCAGGAGGGTTCCGACCGTATTAACATTGAGATACCGGGCGTCAGTGACGCAAACAGTATTCTGACTGAGCTGGGCAAGCCGGGTTCCCTTGAGTTTCAGACTATGGACGGAGCCGTTGTTCTGAACGGCGAGGATGTGGCAGATGCAAGAGCAGGCTCCATGACGGACAGTATGAACAACAGAGAATATGTGGTTGAGCTTACTCTGACCAATGACGGCGCGACTAAATTCGCTGCCGCCACCGCGGCAAATATCGGAAATAAGATTGCTATCGTATATGACGGAGAGGTTATCAGCGATCCGACCGTTAACGAGGCTATCGGAGGCGGACAGGCCCAGATTTCCGGAAACTTTACCTATGAAGAGGCGGAGCAGCTTGCTTCCACTATCCGTATCGGGTCTCTTTCTCTGGAGCTGCAGGAACTGCGCTCTAATGTGGTAGGCGCCAAGCTTGGACAGGAGGCCATCGCCACCAGCTTAAAGGCAGGAGCAATCGGCTTTGGAATCGTCGTACTGTTTATGGCTGCGGCATACCGGGTTATGGGCCTGGCGGCGGGCATTGCGCTGACCTCCTATGTAGGTCTGGTTCTGTGCCTTCTGAATGGATTCCAGATGACGCTGACTTTACCCGGTATTGCAGGTATCATTCTTTCTATTGGTATGGCAGTGGATGCGAATGTTATTATTTTTGCGCGTATCCGTGAAGAACTGGCTACGGGCAAGACGGTAAAATCTTCTATGAAGATTGGCTTCCAGAAGGCATTGTCCGCCATTGTGGACGGTAATATCACAACGCTGATTGCCGCGCTGGTGCTTGGAATAAAAGGCTCCGGAAGTGTGAAAGGCTTTGCTCAGACACTTGCTCTTGGTATTGTGGTTTCGATGTTTACGGCTCTGGTAGTGACTAAGCTGGTGCTGAATGCATTTTATGCGCTGGGCCTGCAGGATGTGAAATGGTACGGCATGGTAAAGGAGCGCGGCCAGATCAATTTCCTCGGAAAGAAAACCGTCTGCTTTGCCGTTTCCCTGGTTATTATTGCGGGCGGCCTTATCCTGATGGGAGTAAATGCGGGAGCCGGAAAAGGGGCTCTGGCATACAGCCTGGAATTTCAGGGAGGCACGTCCACTACGGTCGAATTTAAGGAAGATATGAGCATCGAAAGAATTGATGCAGAGGTGATTCCGGTTGTGGCAGACGTGGTGGGAGACAATGATATTCAGACTCAGAAGGTAGCAGGTACGAATCAGGTTATTATTAAGACAAAGGAATTGGATCTGGCAGGCCGCGAGGCTCTGAACGCAAAGCTGGAGGAAACCTTCGGTGTGGATAAAGGAACGATCACTGCGGAAAATATCAGCGGAGCAATCAGCAGGGAAGTAAAAAACGATGCGGTTATTTCTGTGATCATTGCGACCATTTGTATGCTGCTCTATATATGGGTGCGGTTTAAGGACATTCGTTTTGCCACAAGCGCGGTTGCGGCGCTTCTCCATGATGTGCTGGTGGTGCTGGCATTTTATGCGGCGGCAAGGGTCTCGGTAGGAAATACATTTATTGCATGTATGCTGACGATTGTGGGTTATTCTATCAATGCGACGATTGTTATCTTTGACCGTATCCGGGAAAATCTGGCAGATATGAAAAGAAAGGATACGCTGGACAATATTGTCAATGGAAGTATTACCCAGACATTGACCAGAAGTATCTATACATCTTTGACCACCTTTATTATGGTTGCAGTGCTCTATGTGCTGGGAGTTGCTTCTATTAAAGAGTTTGCACTGCCTCTGATGGTAGGAATTGTATGCGGAGCCTATTCCTCTGTATGCATCACCGGAGCTTTGTGGTATCTGATGAAAACAAAGATGGTAAAGACAAAGAAAGAGAGTTAGTGACGGTAAGGGTGCCGTGCGATAAAGCGCCCATGGGGAACCCCTCGTGGATGCTTTGCCGTACAGCGCCCTTTTTACATGCGATCGGAGGATATATGGCAAAATGGGTGGAAATCCGTAAAGGCGCAGATTTTCAGTCAATCGGCGGTAAATTTCACATTACCCCCTTTACGGCGCGTCTGATTCGGAACAAGGACATTACCGGTGAAGAGAAGATACAGGAATATTTGTACGGGGGCCTTGAGGATCTGCATCCGGCTTCTATGATGAAGGGCATCCCGGAGGCGGCGGCGCTTCTTCTGGAGAAGATCAAGGACAGCGCAGCCATACGGATTATCGGAGATTATGATATTGACGGCGTTTGTGCCGCGTACATACTTTTAAAAGGGCTGGAGGCGGCGGGAGCCAGGGTGGATACAGATATCCCGGACAGGAAGAAGGATGGCTACGGGCTGAACCAGGAGCTGATCCGCCGGGCGCTGGATGCGGGAATTGACACGATTGTAACCTGTGATAACGGGATTGCGGCTCCGGCAGAGATTGCTTATGCCAAGAAAATGGGGATGACTGTGATTGTAACGGATCATCACGAGCTGCAGGAGCTTCTTCCTCCGGCAGATGTGATTGTAAATCCAAGACAGCCGGACTGCCCGTATCCGTTTAAAAATCTCTGCGGCGCTGCCGTGGCATGGAAGCTGGTGCAGAGGCTGTGGGATGTCATAGGCTATCCGGAGGAGAAAATTTACGGGGATCTTCTGATGTTTGCCGCCTTTGCGACAGTCGGGGATGTGATGGATCTGACCGGGGAGAACCGGATTCTGGTGAAGGAAGGCTTAAAAAGACTGAAAAGCACCTGCCATCCGGGAATGTCGGCGCTGATAGAGGTAAACGAGATCGCCAGAGAGAATCTGTCGGCATTTCATATCGGCTTTGTGCTGGGGCCGTGCATCAACGCCAGCGGCCGGCTGGATACGGCAAAGAAGGCTTTAGAGCTTTTAAATACGGAAAATCCTGTGCTGGCGATGAAGCGTGCAAAGGAGATGAAGGAACTGAATGATAACAGAAAGGCTTTAACGGAAAAGGGCGTGGAGGCTGCAATTGAACAGATTGAAGGCAGCTCCCTGAAAAATGACCGGGTGCTGGTTGTTTATCTGCCGGACTGCCATGAAAGCCTGGCGGGAATTATTGCGGGGCGCGTCCGGGAACGCTATTATAAACCGGTGTTTGTGCTTACAAGGGCAGAGGGTGCGGTGAAGGGCTCCGGCCGTTCCATAGAGGCTTATTCCATGTTCGAGGAGATGAGCAGATGCAAGGAGCTGTATATAAAATACGGCGGACACCCTATGGCGGCAGGGCTTTCTCTTGAAGAAGAAAATGTGGAGATTTTCAGAAGCAGGCTGAATGAGCTGTGCTCCCTTACGCAGGAAGAGCTTACAGAGGTTATCCGTATTGATATGACGCTTCCTTTTTCCTGTGTTTCCAAAGCTCTGGCAGAGGAGCTGGAGCTTTTGGAGCCTTTCGGAAAAGGGAATACAAAACCGATCTTTGCAGCCCGCAATGTACGGATTCTCGGTTCCCGGGTACTGGGCAGGAATCAGAATGTTCTGCGCTTAAAAATGCAGGACGAGAGCGGGACAGTCCTGGAAGGAATTTATTTTCACAGCCGTATGAACGAAGCGCTGGCGGATTTGCAGAAAAAGCCGCTTATGCATATTCTGTATTATCCGGAAATCAATGAGTTCCGGGGACAGAGGAATCTGCAGGCGCGGGTGCTGGATTACTGCTGACGGGATAAAACGTTGCGAAGTGTTTTGAAGTGTGCTATATTAAAAATAATCTGGGCGGGAAGATGCCCGAACTGTAATAAAGGAGAGAATACTGATGAAAAAAGTAGAAGATTATGTTGTAAGTATTCCGGATTTTCCGGAGCCGGGGATTATTTTTCGCGATGTGACTTCCGTTCTTCAGGATGCGGACGGCCTTAAGCTTGCCATCGACAAGATTCAGGAAAAATTAGAAGGGCTGGATTTTGACGTGATCGCGGGAACGGAGTCCAGGGGATTTATCTTTGGTATGCCGATAGCATATAATCTTCATAAACCGTTTATACTGGTGCGTAAAAAGGGTAAGCTTCCCAGGGAGACAGTCTCTGTGGAATATGAGCTTGAGTATGGAAGCGCAGTGATTGAGATGCACAAGGATTCCGTCAAACCGGGGCAGAAGGTAGTCCTGATTGATGACCTGATTGCCACGGGAGGCACGATCGAGGCTGCGGCAAAGCTGGTGGAGTCTCTTGGAGGAGAGGTTGTCAGGATGGTATTCCTGATGGAGCTGGCAGGGCTCAAAGGAAGAGAACGACTGGCCGGATATGACGTGGACAGCGTTATCTGCTACGAAGGAAAATAATAATTTTTAAAATAGAAAACGGTGAGAAGTATGACAGAAGCACAGGCAAAAGAGGTCCAGAAGGATGACAGAAGCATCAAGAAGATGGAGGATTTTACCAGTCCGGAGGAGTTGTATCAGGAGCTGATTCAAAGTGTGGCCAGATATCATCCCTCCGCAGATATTTCCATGATTGAAAAAGCATTCCAGGTGGCTATGGAGGCTCATAAGGATCAGGTGCGTAAATCAGGTGAACCCTATATCATTCACCCTATTTGTGTTGCTATCATACTTGCGGATCTGGAGCTGGATAAGGAAAGCATCGTTGCCGGGCTTCTGCATGATGTGGTAGAAGACACACCGATGACATCGGAGGATCTGGCAAGGCTTTTCGGAGAAGAGGTGGCGCTTCTGGTAGACGGCGTTACCAAGCTGGGGCAGCTTAATTATTCGGCGGATAAGGTGGATGAGCAGGCAGAGAATTTAAGAAAAATGTTTCTTGCCATGGCCAAGGATATCCGCGTCATTCTGATTAAGCTGGCGGACCGTCTGCATAATATGCGGACACTAAAATATATGCGTCCGGAGAAGCAGAAGGAAAAGGCAAGGGAGACTATGGACATCTATGCTCCGATTGCCCAGCGCCTCGGTATTTCCAAGGTGAAGATTGAACTGGATGATCTGGCGCTTAAATATCTGGAGCCGGAGGTGTACTATGAGCTGGTGGCCCAGATTTCCGATAAGAAGAGCGTCCGTGAGAAGTATGTGCAGTCTATTGTGGCAGAAGTAAAGCGTCATATGGAAAATGCAAGCATTGAAGCGGATGTGAAGGGCCGGGTGAAGCATTTTTTCAGTATTTATAAGAAAATGGTGAACCAGGAGAAAACACTGGATCAGATTTATGATCTGTTCGCAGTCCGGATTCTCGTGGAGTCGGTAAAGGACTGCTATGCGGCGCTGGGCGTGATTCATGAAATGTATAAGCCGATTCCGGGCCGCTTTAAGGATTATATTGCCATGCCGAAGCCCAATATGTATCAGTCTTTGCATACGACGCTGATTGGACCGAAGGGGCAGCCCTTTGAGATTCAGATTCGTACCTACGATATGCACCGCACGGCGGAGTATGGTATCGCCGCCCACTGGAAATACAAGGAGAGCGGCGGAAGCACCCAGCAGAATCTGGAAGGAAAGGACAGTGCGGAAGCAAAGCTGACGTGGCTGCGCCAGATTCTGGAATGGCAGCAGGACATGTCAGATAACCGGGAATTTATGAGCCTTTTAAAGAGCGATCTGGATCTGTTTTCGGAGAGCGTCTACTGCTTTACACCGGGCGGCGACGTGAAAACACTGCCCAATGGTTCCAATCCGATTGATTTTGCCTACAGTATCCACAGTGCGGTCGGCAATAAAATGATCGGCGCGAGAGTTAACGGCAAGCTGGTGCCGATCGACTATGTGATTAAGAACGGCGACCGCATTGAGATTATTACATCCCAGAACTCCAAAGGACCAAGCCGTGACTGGCTTGGCATCGTCAAAAGCACCCAGGCAAAGAATAAGATCAACCAGTGGTTTAAGACGGAGTTTAAAGAGAGCAATATTATTAAGGGAAAAGAGCTGATTGCCCAATATTGCAGAATGAAGGGCATTCAGATGGCCCAGATTGTGAAGCCGGAATATCAGGAAAGCGTTCTGCGCAAGTACGGCTTCCGTGACTGGGACTCGGTCATGGCTGCAGTCGGCCACGGCGGCCTGAAAGAAGGCCAGGTCGTCAACAAGATGGTCGAGGAATATGAAAAGGCAAAGAAAAAGGCTGTCACGGACGCTAAAATTATGGAAAGCGTCAGTGAAGCAAAGGAGCAGAAAATCCGTATTGCCAAGTCTAAAAGCGGTATTGTGGTCAAAGGCATTGACGATGTGGCAGTCCGTTTTTCCAAATGCTGCAACCCGGTTCCGGGGGATGAGATTGTAGGATTTGTGACCAGAGGCCGCGGCGTGACGATCCACAGAACGGATTGCGTCAATATGCTTCATCTGGCGGAATCCGAGAGGGAAAGGCTGATCGATGCGGAATGGCAGGGAGGCGCGCAGACCCGGGCGGGAGAGAAATATACTACGGAGATTAAAATATACGGCAATAACCGTACAGGTCTTTTAGTGGATATCTCCAAGATTCTCACAGAGAAAAACATTGATGTGACCTCCATGAATGTGCGGGTAAGCAAGCAGGGAACGGCCACCATTACCATGAGCTTTGATATTTCCAGTGTGGAAGAGCTGAATAAAATTATTGACAAGCTGCGTCAGGTGGAGAGCGTTTTGGATATTGAGCGTTCAGCCAGCTAAGCAGACAGGAGGTGCACATGGCGAATCTGAGTATTTCTTCCTTGACGGCAGGAAGTCTGGCAGTGAACTGCTGGTTTCTGGTGAATGAGGACACAAAAGAAGCGCTGATCTTTGATCCGGGCGGCGAAGCGGAAAAGCTTTACGCATATGCGCGGAAAAACGGGTGGTCTGTGAAAGGTATTCTTTTAACCCATGGGCATGCGGATCATATGGGCGGGGCAAAGGAGCTGCAGGAGCTTACCGGTGCGCCTGTCTATGCGCTTCAGGAGGAGAAAGCCCTGCTTCTGAACGCAAAGACAAATCTGTCTGTATTTATCAGCCATAAGGTGATTACAGTAAACGCGGACGAATATTTAAAGGACGGCCAGGAGCTGACGCTGGCGGGGATCGGACTGAAGGTATTTCATACGCCGGGACACACCCCGGGCGGAGCTTCCTACTACTGTCAGGAGGCAGGCTGCGTATTTTCCGGAGACACGCTGTTTCAGGCATCTGTAGGGAGAAGTGATTTTCCCGGCGGAAGCATGTCGCAGATTGTACGCTCTGTGAGAGAGACACTGTTTGCCCTGCCTGACGAAACGAGGGTCTGTCCGGGACATGGGGAGGAGACGACCATCGGATATGAAAAGATGTATAATCCGTTTGTGCAGGGATAAGGTACGCATGCTCCTGCCCCTTTGGCGTTAATTGTTCGGATACAGAACAGAATATGGATTCCGGCTGAAAGGCATAACCTTTGTGTTGTGCCTTTTTTAAAAGGCTTCCGTTGGCAGACGCGGACTGCAGGAGGGAAAATAAAGGGGATAATATGATTGAAGTAATTGTAAACAGACCAAGCTTTGAATATGATATTCATTCTCTGGTAAAGGCATTCTTCCCCAGGGAGAACGTGACGGTCCGGGTGCGGGAGGATTTTATAGAAGAGACAAAGCTTCGGATGACAGTGGTATTTACGGATGAGACGGTATCCACAGAGCTTTTGACAGACGCAGGAGCGGCAGGAAATGGGAGACGGGCCATTGACTACGCGGACCGGAAGGAGACAAAGAATCATCTGAAACGGCTGATCTACAGCATTTTGTCAGAATATACCGGGCAGACGCTGCCATGGGGGACACTGACCGGGATTCGTCCCACAAAGATTGCCATGCAGCTTCTGGAAGCGGGAGAAAGCTGCGGGCAGACTGAGAAATACATGAGAAAAACCTATCTGACAAGCAGGGAGAAGGCTGCTTTAAGCGTTATGATTGCAGAGCGGGAGCGGCATGTGCTTAGAAATATTGATTATGAGAACGGCTACAGTCTGTATGTGGGCATTCCGTTCTGCCCGAGCACCTGCCTGTACTGCTCCTTTACGTCTTACCCTTTGTCTCTGTGGGAAAAGCGGGTAGATGAATATATGGATGCGCTCTGCAAAGAGCTGGATTATCTGTCGGAACGGTTTTCCGGCAAAAAACTAAATACGGTCTATATCGGAGGAGGTACGCCCACGACCTTAAGCCCCGGCCGGATGGATCGGCTGCTTCACAAAATTCAGACGGGCTTTGACATGTCTTATCTGCAGGAATTTACTGTGGAGGCAGGAAGGCCGGACAGCATCACAGAAGAGAAACTGCAGACGCTTCTGGATCACGGCATCGATCGCATTTCCATCAATCCTCAGACAATGAAGGATGAGACGCTTAGGATTATAGGCCGGCATCATACGGCCGCACAGACAAAAGAAGCCTATGCTTTGGCAAGAACGATGGGATTCCGGCATATTAATATGGATTTGATTATCGGACTTCCGGGTGAAAAGTATGAGGATGTGGAGCATACCATGCAGGAGCTTTCGGCTATGGCTCCGGACAGCGTTACCATTCATTCTCTGGCTGTCAAGAGGGCGGCGCGTCTGAATCTTTTTAAGGAAAAATATGAAGAGATGGGGCTTGAAAACAATATTCAGATTATGGACATGACTGCAGGGTATTGTGCAGAGATGGGCCTGTCTCCTTACTATCTGTACCGTCAGAAAAATATGGCGGGAAATTTTGAAAATGTGGGATATGCAAAGGTTGACAAAGCCGGAATTTACAATATACTTATTATGGAAGAAAAGCAGACGATTCTGGCTGCCGGAGCGGGAGCGGCGACAAAATATGTCTGTCCCGGCGGAGCCAGGATTGAACGGGTGGAGAACGTCAAGGATGTGGGGCAGTATATAGACCGCATTGATGAGATGATTCAGAGAAAAGAGAGATTTTTTGCGGAGTATCTTTGACGGGACTGTGACAGTGTCCCCGGCAGTCCGGGGAAGCTGTGGCAGATATTATGAAAGAAGGAACAACAGAGAGGAAGAATGTTATGGCGTTGAAGAAAAAAACAGTAACGGGTATGAAAGACATTCTGCCTGCAGAGATGCAGGTGAGGGATTACGTGACCGGGCTGATTAAGGAAACTTATAAAAGTTTTGGCTTCTCCTCTATCGAGACTCCGTGTGTGGAGCATATCGAAAACCTGTGCAGTAAACAGGGAGGGGACAATGAGAAGCTGATTTTTAAGATTATGAAGCGCGGGGAAAAGCTGAATCTGGAGAAGGCAGAGACGGAGAGAGATCTGACAGACAGCGGCCTCCGCTATGATCTGACAGTGCCGCTTTCCAGATTTTATTCCAATAATGCGAACAGTCTGCCGGTTCCGTTTAAGGCGCTGCAGATGGGAAGCGTATGGAGGGCGGATCGTCCGCAGAGGGGGCGTTTCCGTCAGTTTGTACAGTGTGATATTGATATTCTGGGAGAGGCGGGCTGTCTGGCGGAGATTGAACTGATCCTGGCAACCACCACGCTGCTTGGAAAGCTGAATTTCAGAGACTTTAAGGTGCGCATTAATGAACGCCGTATTTTAAAGGCGATGGCAGTATACAGCGGCTTCCCGGAGAGCCAGTTTGATCTGGTGTTTATTATTCTGGATAAGATGGACAAGATTGGATGGGACGGCGTAAGGTCAGAGCTTGTGGAAGCCGGCTTTGCACAGGAGAGCGTGGAGAAATATATTTCCATGTTTGATGAGATGGAGCAGGCAGAGGACAGTCTGGCTTATCTGGAGAAAAAGCTGTCAGGCGTTCTGGAGGATGGAGTGATTGAAAATCTGCGCACGATTCAGGCAAGTGTGGACGCGGTAAAGTCCTCCCGGTTTAATCTGGTATTTGATCCTACGTTGGTGCGCGGCATGTCCTATTATACCGGAACTATTTTTGAGATTGAGATGGAAGAGTTCGGCAGTTCTGTGGCAGGCGGCGGCCGTTATGATAAGATGATCGGCAAATTTACCGGAAACGATGTTCCGGCATGCGGATTTTCCATTGGATTTGAACGTATTATCACGATTCTTATGGAGCAGGGCTTTCAGATTCCCGGAGCTTCTGAAAAAAAAGCATTTTTAATTGAGAAAAATATGCCCGCGGAGAAGCTCTGCGAAATATTAAAAGAGGCAAAGGAAGAGAGAGAAAAAGGCGCTCAGGTGCTGGTATCCCTTATGAACAAGAACAAAAAATTCCAGAAAGAGCAGCTGATGAAGGACGGCTATACGGAATTCAAAGAGTATTTCCGGAGATAGTGAGCAGGAATGGAAGAGTAGAAACAGGAGGCGTCATTATGGCAGAATCAATGAAGGGGTTGCACAGGACCCACAGATGTACAGAGCTTAGTACGGCAAATATCGGGGAGACCGTCACCGTTATGGGCTGGGTGCAGAAGAGCAGAAATAAAGGCGGTATTATTTTTACGGATTTAAGAGATCGTTCCGGTATTTTGCAGCTTATATTTGAAGAGTCGGACTGCGGAACCGAAAATTTTAAGAAGGCAGAGCAGTTAAGAAGCGAGTTTGTAGCGGCGGCCGTGGGAAAGGTAGAGGCGCGTTCCGGCGCGGTAAATAAAAATCTGGCAACCGGAGCCATTGAAATTCGTGTAAAGGAGCTTCGGATTTTATCGGAGGCACAGACGCCCCCGTTTCCGATTGAGGCGGATTCCAGGACGAAGGAAGAGATTCGCCTGAAATACCGTTTTCTGGATCTTAGGAGGCCGGATATTCAGAGCAAGCTGATGCTCAGAAGCCGGGTGGCGACAAAGGTCCGCGCAGTGCTGGCAGAGGAAGGCTTTCTGGAGATTGAGACTCCGATTCTGATTAAAAGCACTCCGGAGGGCGCCCGGGATTATCTGGTGCCCAGCCGTGTCCATCAGGGTAAATTTTACGCGCTTCCCCAGTCTCCGCAGCTTTTTAAGCAGCTTTTGATGTGCTCCGGCTATGACCGTTATTTTCAGATTGCAAAATGCTTCCGGGATGAGGATCTGCGCGCGGATCGTCAGCCGGAGTTTACCCAGATTGATATGGAGATGTCCTTTGCGGATGTGGACGATGTGATCGAAGTCAATGAAAGGCTTCTCAGGAAAATATTTAAGGATGCCATAGGGCTTGATATTGAGCTTCCGATTCCCAGAATTACCTGGCAGGAGGCGATGGACCGTTTCGGGTCCGATAAGCCGGATACCCGTTTTGGCATGGAACTGAAAAATGTATCGGAGATTGTCAGAGACTGCGGATTCGGGGTATTTACAGGTGCTCTTGAGAATGGAGGCTCCGTCCGGGGAATTAACGCCGAGGGGCAGGGACATATGCCCCGTAAGAAAATTGACGCTCTGGTAGAGCTTGCCAAGGGCTTTGGAGCAAAAGGGCTGGCTTATCTGGCGATCAATGAGGACGGCGGGTGTAAATCCTCTTTTGCAAAATTTATGACAGAGGAGCAGATAAAAAAGCTGGTGGAGGCTATGGAAGGAAAACCAGGCGATTTGCTTTTGTTTGCTGCCGATAAGAATCAGGTAGTATGGGACGTGCTGGGAAATCTGCGTCTGGAGATTGCCCGCAGCTTAGGGCTTCTGGATAAAAACCAGTTCCGTTTTCTATGGGTAACCGAGTTTCCTCTTCTGGAATGGTCCGAGGAGCAGAACCGGTTTGCGGCGATGCATCATCCGTTTACAATGCCTATGGAGGAGGATCTGGATAAGCTGGATACCGACCCGGGCGCAGTCCGTGCCAAGGCTTATGATATCGTTTTAAACGGAACGGAGCTGGGCGGCGGCTCCGTGCGTATCTTTCAGGCAGATGTGCAGGAGAAGATGTTTGAGGTGCTGGGCTTTACGAAAGAGCAGGCGCAGGAGCGTTTCGGCTTCCTGCTGGATGCATTTCAGTATGGAGTTCCGCCTCACGCGGGGCTGGCTTACGGCTTTGACCGCCTGATGATGCTGATGACCGGCGCAGACAGTATTCGCGAGGTGATTGCTTTCCCGAAGGTAAAGGATGCATCCGACCTCCTGACCAGCGCGCCAGATATCGTAGATGATATTCAGCTTGAGGAGCTGGGAATTGAGATTCGTGCTGCAAAAGTGGAGGACGCAGAAGAATAATACGGCGGATATGGCGGCGGCCGTCAGGGAAAATTTTGCGGAAGATTTTTAGGGGGGATGAAAAATTGGGCGAGACTATGGAGCTGATAAAGTATCCCAGGACCCCGCATTTGGAAGGCTCCCGTCTTCAGCCGGGAGATGAGGATCTGTTCCAGGTACGGTTCTCTGAGATTGCCGGAAAGCATCTGATGGTGGAAGAAAAATGTGACGGAGCCAATTCGGCTGTCTCCTTTTCTGAGGACGGGAAGCTGCTTTTGCAGAGCAGAGGGCATTATCTGACCGGAGGCGGCAGGGAGAGACATTTTAATCTGATGAAACAGTGGGCCAATGTACACAAGGATGCCTTTTATGAAGTTCTGGGAACCCGGTATATTATGTATGGAGAATGGATGTATGCCAAGCATTCAGTTTTCTATGACAGGCTGTCCCACTATTTTCTGGAGTTTGATATTCTGGATCGAAGAAATGGGAAGTTTCTGGACACGCCATCCCGAAGAAAGCTGACAGACAGGCTTCCGATTGTGTCGGTTCCGGTTCTGAAGGAGGGAAGGTTTTCGGATAAGAAAACACTTTTATCCTTGATTGGAGCATCTAATTTCATCAGTTCCAGGCAAACGGAGGTTTTGAAAGAAATTTGTCTAAGAAGCGGACTGGCTCCGGAACGCCAGTGTCAGGAAACCGATCTTTGCGGAATGATGGAGGGATTATATATTAAAGTAGAGGAAGGCGGATTTGTAGTCGACAGACTGAAATATGTAAGGGCCTCATTTGTCCAGTGCGTATGCAATTCGGGCGTCCACTGGCTGGACCGGCCAATCATTCCGAATCAGCTTGTGTATCCTGTGGATGCTTTATTTGAGCCGGAGCTGCCCGGTAAAAAGGAGAAAACGACGTGCAGGAAAATCTGAAAGGGCTGCTCGGCCTGATTCCTGAACCTCCGGAATGGGAGGCTGACTGGACGGAAATAGAAAAGACGGAGCTGTGTTCCCTGATTGGACAGATGAAAGAGACTCTGCAGAACCCTCTATGGCACAGGGAGGGGGATGTATGGACCCATACCCGGATGGTCTGCGGGGAGCTTGCACGGATGAACAGGTTCCGGCAGCTTCCGGACAGACAGAGACAGGAGCTTTTTCTCGCGGCGCTTCTGCATGATATAGGAAAAATTCCCTGTACCAGACTGGAGGACGGGGTCTGGATATCTCCGAATCATACATCGGCGGGCGCCAGGATGGCGAGAGAACTGCTCTGGAGTACCTATGGGCTGTGCGGAAGCCGGGAGGACAGAACCTTTCGGGAGACAGTATGCAGCTTGATCAGGTATCACTCTGTTCCGATGCATATTATGGAGCAGGAAAATCCGGAACGACGGTTGATCAGGATAGCGGCAAACGGGGAGCTCTCCGGAGATTTTACTATCGATCTTCTCTGTATGCTGGAGGAGGCGGACGGATACGGGCGGACAGCAGAGTCAAAGCAGGAATCGGTTGATGTTGTCCGGCTCTGCGCGGAACTTGCAGATGAGGCGGGCGTTCTGAAGCAGCCCTTTTCTTTTTCCTCCGCCTATACGGAGCACGCGTATCTGACAGGCAGAATCAGCCGTCCGGAATTTGAACTGTATGACGATACCTGGGGAGAGGTAATTCTCCTTTCGGGAATGCCGGGAACCGGAAAGGACACCTGGATACAGGAGCATTGCGGAACACTTCCTGTAGTTTCCCTGGATGTTCTGCGCAAAGAAATGCATATTTCCCCGAAGGAGGAGCAGGGGGCGGTTGTAAATGCGGCCAGGGAGAGGGCAAAGGAATATCTGCGGAAAAAGCAGCCCTTTGTCTGGAATGCCACCAATCTGACGCCGTCTGTCCGGGAAAAGCTGATTCATTTGTTTGAGAACTATCATGCAGCCGTCCGGATTGTGTTTTTGGAAACACAGTGGGAAGAGGAGCTGCGCCGGAACCAGAGCCGGAAGGAGGAGGTGCCGGCATCTGTGATCCGCCGTATGCTCCGCAGCCTGGTGGTGCCGGAACGGTTTGAGGCGCAGTATGTGGAGTGGCATTGCGTATAATTATATAGAAAAGGAATAAAAGGAGCTGAATTTTTTTGTCGGCTCTTTTTTGCCGCAGGCAGTTAAGCTGTTTATCCATACGGCTCGAAAGCGCCGCAGGGGTTTCTGTATGGCTGAATGATGATACAAATAATTTAAAATTTATTAAGAATTGTATACGAAGTTTTATGTTATACTGTAGTCGGGCATATGGGCTTATGGGAAAGCTGTGTCCAAATACAAGAGGATAATTTGGGAGGATTTTAGTGGAACGAACACGGGAGCCTGTCATTCAGGTGAAGAACCTCTATAAAATATTCCGGGTCGGCAGCAGCAAGGTTCGGGCGCTGAACGGCGTGGATCTTACGATTTACCGGGGAGAATTCTGTGCAATTGTGGGAACCTCCGGATCGGGCAAGTCTACGATGCTGAATATGCTGGCAGGATTGGAAAAGCCTACCAAGGGAGAGGTAATCATCAGCGGACAGCATCTGGAAAAAATGAATGAAAACCAGTTGGTAAGGTTCAGAAGGGAAAAGGTGGGATTTATTTTCCAGTCCTTTAATCTTCTGGGAACTATGAACGCGATAGAAAATGTGGCATTGCCGCTCACCTTCCGGGGCATGAATAAGAAGACGAGAGAGGAAAAGGCGGTCAAGATGTTAAAGCTGGTAGGGCTTTCCAAGCATATGAAGCACCGGCCCAACGAGATGTCCGGAGGTCAGCAGCAGCGGGTTGGAGTAGCGCGGGCGCTGGTGCTGGACCCGGAGATTATATTTGCGGATGAGCCGACCGGAAATCTGGATTCCAATACTTCGGCGGAAGTGTTAAGACTGATGCGCAAAGTAGTTCAGGAGCAGAATCAGACGCTGGTTATGGTTACGCATGATAATCATCTGGCAGGCTTTGCGGACCGCATATTCCATATTATAGACGGAAAGATAGTAAAGATAGAGGAGCACAGTGAACATAAGGAGGATGAGGAATGAAGAGACGGATCATAAAAGGGATTGCAGCGGCCCTGTGTATAGCGGCGGTGATGCCGGGGGCAGTGTCTGCATCTGGCATGTCGACTTCGGGAGGACTGTACAACAGACTGGAAGAGCTGGGACCGGACAGTGATGAGGATGATAATGAGGATAATGATGACGATGATGACAATAGCGGCTCCCTGATTACCTCTACCAAGACTCTGGAGGAAGCAAAAGCAGATGCAAAAAAGATTTTGAGAGATTATAAAATTTTTCTGGACCCGGACGAGGAAGAGGCCAAGGAGATTAACAAAATTCTGGGAGAAGCGTTTGAGGCAATTGATAAGCTGTCTACCGTAGAGGGAGTGAACGATTACGTAGATAAGACCAAGGAGGAGATGCGTGCGGTAACGAACCCTCCGTCGGACGATAAAGGCGACGACAATGAGGAGGAGATTCCTGCAGATGCGGATCATTTTCTGATGGTGGGCGGAAGCTGGGTGACGCCTACAGCTTCTGCCGGGAAGGAAATCAGCATTGTCCTTCCGGTCGTCAATATGGGAAAGACAATGGTAACGGACGCGGTTGTAACGCCGGTACTCAGCACAAGCACCACAGAATGGCCTTTTGAGATTACAAATTCCAATTATTCCCAGACAATTGCGGATCTTCCCGGAACTGACAGCGGGATGTCCGATATGGACCGCAGACGGGAGCTGACATGGAATCTGAAGACCCGGAGCGATGTGGGCAGCGGATATCAGAAAATATCCTTTGAAGTGCGTTACAGGGCTTCCGACGGAAGCAGCCAGGAGGCAACCCTGGATACTTATGTGCAGTTGAACGGTACGGCAGGCGTTGGGGCGGACGGACAGTCCTCCGTACCAAGAGTCATTGTGACCGGTTTTGAGACAAATCCGGAGACAGTACATGCGGGAGAAAGCTTTATGCTGACTCTTCATTTGAAAAATACCTCTACAGCTACCAGCGTTTCCAATATGATTTTTGAGATTCTGGCTGCAGTGGAGGGAAAGGATGAGGATACCACCTATGCGGCATTTCTTCCGACCGCAGGCTCCAGCACTATTTTTGTGAACAGGATAGAGAAAAACGGAACAAAAGATATTGAGATCGAGCTGGAGGCAAAAGCGGATCTGTCCCAGAAGCCCTATGCGGTGGATGTAAATATGAGCTATGAAGACGAGCATGTCAATTCTTATACCAATAAGACAAGTGTTTCCATTCCGGTTAAGCAGGAGGCGCGCGTGGATATCAGCGAGCCGGAGGTTATGCCTGCCAGTATTGAGGTTGGAAGCGAGTCCAATATTATGTTTAATATCTATAATATGGGTAAGACAAAGCTGTATAATGTGCAGGTAAAGCTGGAAAGCGATACGGTGAGCGGCGGAGATTCCTTTGTGGGAAATATTGATTCCGGCGCAACCGGCTCTGTGGATATGTATGTGACCGGACAGTCGGCTACCATGGATGACGGAACAGTAAAGCTTCTGATTTCCTACGAGGATGAGACCGGAGAGGCAACAGTTATCGAGAGGAAGATTTCCCTGTTTGTAAATGAAGCTATGGCCAGGGACCCGATGATGGATGATACAATGCCCGATCAGATGGAAGGGGACGGAGGAACCGGAGGCGGAACCTCCAGATATGTACTGATTGGCGCGGGAGCGCTGATTCTGGCCGCTGTCGGCGTGCTTCTCATTGTTCTGCGGCGGAGAAGGAAAAAAGAGCAGAAGCGTCTGGAGGAGGATCTTATGGATCTGGAAGAAGGAGCAGATGATGAGAATTCTTGATTTATTCCGGATGAGCAGCTCCAACCTGCTTAGAAGGAAGCTTCGTACCTTTCTGACCGTACTGGGGGTCGTAATCGGAACCGCATCCATTGTTGTTATGATCTCTCTGGGACTTGGCCTGAGGAAGAGTACGCTGGATCAGATAGAGCAGTATGGCGGACTGACAACGATTAATGTATATTCCAATGATTATTACGGAAGCTCCAGCAGCGACGACGAGACAAAGAGGCTCAGCGACGAAGTGGTAGAGGAGATTGCACAGATTCCCCATGTGGAGCTGGTTTCGCCTAAATTATCTATCTATGTTATGGCAAAGCAGGGAGTCTATGAGGGAAATTTTCAGATTTACGGAATGACTGCGGAAGCGCTGCGCAGAATGGACATAAAGATCGGCCAGGGGGAGCTTCCCCCGGCGGACGGAGGGCTTCAGCTTTTCTACGGCAACCAGATACTGACGAATTTTTACAATGCAAAAAAGGGTGAGTACTACTGGGAGACAGGAGTGCTGCCGGATGTGGATCTAATGAATGATCCGGTATTTATTATTTTTGATACGGATGCATACTGGCAGTCGAAAAACAATGACGGAAGCGGCCAGACGACTCTTCCGCCGAAAAAATATATTATACCGACAAGCGGCTTAATGGAAGGAAGCCTTGAAGATTATTCAGAAAACGCATACAGTGTGTTTGCGGATATTGACGCGTTGAAAGCACAGTTAAAAAAGGTATTTAAAAATAAGGTGATTCCGGGGCAGCCGCAGACAAAAAGCGGAAAGCCCTATAAGGAGCTGTACTACAACGAGCTTTATATCCGCGTGGATAATATGGACAATGTACAGGCTGTTCAGCAGGAAATTAAAAATATGGGCTATGAGGCGTCCAGCAATGCAGAGTGGATGGAGCAGATGCAGACCCAGATGGGAACGATTCAGATGGTTTTGGGCGGCATCGGCGCAGTATCCTTGTTTGTAGCGGCGATTGGTATTGCCAATACGATGATGATGTCTATTTATGAGCGTACAAAGGAGATCGGAGTTATTAAAGTGCTGGGCTGTGATATGGGCAATATCCGGACTATGTTTCTGATGGAGGCAGGCTTTATCGGACTTTTCGGCGGAATTATCGGTTTGATTCTGAGCTATGGAATCTCTGTAGTCATCAATGTGGTTGCAAAGGATTACTACCAGGGAATTTCCTATATTCCGCTGTGGCTGGTGCTGATATCACTGGTATTTGCGGTTTTTGTAGGTATGGCGGCAGGATTTTTCCCTGCGCTCAGAGCTATGAAATTAAGCCCGCTGGCTGCGATTCGGAACGAATAATAAAAAACGAGGCATATGCAGTGTTTTGCGTTGCCTCGTTTCTTGCCATCCGGGTTTAGAATCCTAAATCCTCATTGACCAAAATGATTTTGATACGTCCCGGAATGCCGCTTCTTCGGGTAACCACAATCTGGCTGCAGATACAGTCAGGAGAGAAGCAGTCGCTGCAGACGCCGGTTTTGGCGCATGGAGTATTGCGGTTTAACCGTACTGTATTGGGCGGGGCTGCCTTCGTGCGGATGCGGTCCAGACCCGATTGTACGTTTTTCACCACCTTGTTCATGCCCGCCACAATAATGACATGTTCCGGCCCGGCGCAGAGACAGGCCACGCGGTTGCAGAAGCCGTCGATATTGACCAGTTCACCGTCCATAGTGATGGCATTGGTGCTCATAAGATAATAATCCGCCATAACCGTTCTGGCATAGACTTCCCGCTTTTCCCGGGGAGTTGTGGCGGCCATACGGTCAATCAGCGTATAGTTTTTTTCTTTTACGGCATCCATCAGGCCGCATTGGCCAAGACTCATGGAACCGCCCCAGGAGATAACGGAGCCTT
>VSNE01000049.1 GCA_009774155.1 Lachnospiraceae bacterium | reverse complement strand
CTTCAGGGCCGTACGGACATCCGCAATCGCATACTGGGCCGTATCCTCCTCCTCTTCGGTTTCAAAGGTGATACTGAACAGCGCCGCAAGACCATTGTAGGAATCCTTCAGCCCTTCCCCGTCAGTAATCTCCTTTTCGTCCTCTTCCTCCTCTTTATAGAAGCTGACTTCGGATACCCCCTTGATCTCCTCCAGCACATCCGCAAGCCTGCAGGCCTCCTGATAGCTGATATTGTCAACCATTACTTTTGCCGTTCCGAAGGTTGTGAACTCCTTATCCATAATATCCACACCCTGCCTGGTTTCTGTATCCTCCGGAAGGTATTCGGTCAGTTCATTAATGACCTCCACCTTTGATATGGTGAACAGACACCCGAGCGCCGCCGCGGCAAATAGTACCAAAAGAAGTTTTTTACTTTTCACAATCAGTTCTGCAATCCTTCTCATGGCTGTTCCTCCTGTCCGTTACATTTGTAACATTATTATGCTGTACCGTATCATAATATAAGCCTGAAAGATTCTCAATCATCTTTCAGGCTAGTGTGACAAATCTGCCGTTTTTGTTCATTAATTTTTTCTAAAAAAATCCTTCATAAGCAATTCCGCCATCTTTTCAGGCGACTCGGGCATTCCCTGTTCCAGCCAGCGGAAAATAAGAAGCCCCAGACGGCCTGCCTCGGCATAAATCCAGTAACCGATCTGTGCATCCTCCATATTTTCATGAAGAATGTGTTCCGCCAGATAAGTACAGTATTGAATAAGACATCCTAAAACCAGTTCATACAGCTTTGCACGGAACACTCCTTCGATTAGCTGATGATGATCTTTGATTGTCTCAAATACCAGTACGGCAAACTGGCGTCTGTTATCAATGCCGCAATCCTTCATCTGCTCCAGACATTCCTCGAAAATATCGTTAAAATACTGAATCAGAATATCATCCTTGGATTTGTACATCCGATAATAGGACATACGGGAAACTCCCGCCTTTTTCGCAATATCCGTTATCGTAATTTCCTCGTACGGTTTTTGCTCCATCAGCATCTGAAGCGCTGTAAAAATGCACTCTCTGGTCATCGTATGCTTTTGGGAACTCATAATATGGGAGCCATCAATACCTTTCCTGTTCCACGGTAAACATTTACCAGACCTTCGCCGGAGGCTGCGGAACCAATCAATGTTTTGCCGGAACGCTCCACCGTGAACTCCAGGCTTCCGCTCCATGCGATGGCAAAATTGCCGTCCACCTTCAGCACGTCATTGTTCAGGGTAACCTCTATTAATTCCTCTCTTGGGCATCTGGATTCCAGGCACACCACGCCTTCGCCGGAGATACCGAGGTTGAAAAGACCTTCTCCCCCCGCCACTGCAGAAGAAATATTAGAACGCATCACAGCCTTATGCTTCAGCTGGGATTCACACGCAAGAAACAATCCGTCATCCAGCACGATGGAATTTCCCCACTCCCTAAGATCCTCCAGAAGAATGTATTTGTATGTAGGCTCCAAAACGAGAGTTCCGTCACCGGTATATTCCGGCTTAATTGCAGATTCTCCGGTCACCTTGCCGCGCACTGCTTTTCCAAGCAGATCGCCCACCCCCTTGATGCCTGTGGTCGCATTTACATTTCCCGCCATCCACTGCATAGCGCCTGCCTGAATGGTGACATGGGATTTGCTAAGCTCGCAGATAACCTGACGCTTCCGTATATTCATCTTACTGCAAAAATATGCTGTCTGGGCATCTGAAGGGCTGACGCTTAAATCGCGCAGATATTCCACTACCGTAAAAGCCCCCTTGGAATCCAGCTCACGGACATTCGTATTATCCACAAAATTTTTAATCTGGTACATATCGCATTTTCTCCTTTGTTTATATAAATTTATTATCATTCAGATTTTACAGATACGGTAAATTTTACTTTTTATATCCGCCTGTATGTTCCCGCGGCTTCTTTTTCTGTCCGTTAAAACATCTGGAATTGTTACCCGGAAATGTTCTCCCTCTTTTTGCGCATACTATCCGTAAAAAGGAGGTGCATCAAATGCCGAATATTCAATCATCTTTTACGGAGCTTCCCTCAAACTGCAAATCTGCCGCCGACCGCATGGCGCATGCGCTTACAGAGGAAGACCGGTTCGCCGATCTGACGGAAGACTGCCAGAAAAAGCTTACAGAACTGGAACGCGTAATCTCAAAAGCAACAAACGAAAAGGTTGCTCTTGTAGCATATCGACTGTAAAAAACGGTTTTAAGGAGACAGAGCCAGCCAAATCTGTCTCCTTTTTTAATACATTATCATTTATGAGTATTGTGCCGTACAGTCTGAACAGACCGCTTAAACAATCCTTTCACATTATACTTTTTATTCCCCCGGCAGTCAATATTTGATATAAATTTCCGGGCGTTTTCCAAAACGTTTTTTCTGTTATGACGCTTTTGAAGCCTTGCGTTTCTTCACCTTTTATTATGAATGCCGGGCCTGAAACTGCTTGCATATTTCCGCTATGCATGTTATTATTGTCATATGAACATATATTCAAACGAATACCGATTAACATAAAACGGAGGCAGCTTATGAGCGAAACATCCTTACATGAACATGCACACATATCTTCCGCCGGATCGCCGGACCGGACTGCAAACACCCGCGGCAGACGAATCTATATTCTGGAGAATCTTGGCTGCGCCAACTGCGCCGCCAGGATGGAAAAACGCATTCAGGAGCTTCCCCAGGTCTCCAGTGCCGTCCTCACCTTTGCAACAAAGCAGCTTCGTGTCACGGCTGACGACTACGATACGCTGCTGCCTAAAATACAGGAAATCTGCAGCTCCATCGAAGCAGAGGTCGTTGTAAAGGAAAAGGCGGTTCTTTCCCCTGCCACCGCGGCGGAACGGCAGCTATCCAAAGAAGCCTCCAGAGCGGAAAATTTAAAAGCCTCTCTTTGTATCGGCGCCGGCGCCGCCCTCTTTGTAACCATGGCGGTATTGGAGCACGCGGGTGTCTCCGGAACATGGACTCTTCCATTCTTCTTCATTGCCTATCTGATTCTGGGGTGGAGGGTGATATTTACCGCGGCAAAAAACCTTTTCAACGGACAGATTTTCGATGAAAATTTTCTGATGGGCGTCGCAACCCTCGGCGCTTTCGCCATCCGGGAATATCCGGAGGCAGTCGGCATTATGCTGTTCTACCGGATCGGGGAATATTTTGAACACATTGCCGTGGAAAAAAGCCGCTCACAGATTATGGATGCGGCAGATATGCGTCCGGAAACCGTCAACCTCCTGAACGGCGGCGATATCCAAGTCATAGGCGCTGAAGAAGCGCAGACCGGAGACATCCTTCTTGTCCGTCCGGGTGACCGGATTCCGCTGGACGGAACCGTTCTGGACGGTCAAAGCCGGATTGACACTTCCCCCGTCACAGGAGAACCGGTTCCGGTTCACGTGGAAAAGGGAAGCGAGGTCCTGTCCGGCTGCGTCAATACGTCCGGGCAGTTGAAAATCCGCGTAGAAAAGCCGCTGGAGGAATCTATGGTTACCCGTATTCTGGAATCCGTGGAAAATGCCGCAGCCAGCAAGCCGAAGGTAGACCGCTTTATCACACGGTTTGCCCGCATCTACACTCCGATTGTCGTACTCCTGGCCCTGGGAACTGCACTGCTGCCTCCTCTTCTGGCCAAAGGAAGCTGGAATTATTGGATTTACACAGCCCTTACCTTCCTTGTTATGAGCTGTCCATGCGCACTGGTTTTAAGTGTGCCCCTTGCTTTTTTCTCCGGCATAGGAGCCGGCTCCAGGAAAGGAATCCTGTTCAAAGGCGGCGCGGCGCTGGAGGCCATGGCAAATGTGAAGGCTGTGGTTATGGATAAAACCGGAACCATCACACAGGGCAATTTTGTATTGCAGAAGATCGTCCCTGCCGGAGATATCAGCGAACAGGAGCTGCTGAATCTGACTGCAGGCTGTGAACAGATTTCCACTCATCCGATTGCGAACAGCATCGTAACTGCCGCCCGGGAAAAGGGAATGCAGTTAAAAAAGCCCTCCACTCTGAAGGAAATTGCCGGAGAAGGCATTCTGGCCATTATCGACGGAAAGGTAGTTCTGTGCGGCAACCAAAAGCTGATGGAGCGCCATATGGTAAATCTCTCCGCATATCAAAACGATGCCTTCGGCGCCGAAGTATTAACAGCTATTGAAGGGGAGTACGCGGGATATATGGTGATTTCCGATACGATTAAGGCTGATGCGGGAACTGCCGTCGCCGCTCTGAAAAAGCAGGGAATCATCCCTGCCATGCTGACCGGAGACAGCGAAAAAAGCGCCGAAGCAGTCGCAGCCAGAACCGGTATCGACGAGGTCCATGCACGGCTGCTGCCTCAGGATAAGCTGTCCTGTCTGCAGGCGCTCCGTGAAAAATATGAATCGGTTATGTTTGTAGGCGACGGCATTAACGACGCCCCGGTACTGGCCGGAGCGGATGTGGGAGCCGCTATGGGAAGCGGCGCCGACGCCGCCATCGAAGCGGCGGACGTGGTTTTCATGACCTCCGGCATGGAAGCAGTCCCGGAATCCATCCGCATCGCAAAGACCGCTGTAAAAATATCCTGGCAGAACATCGTATTCGCACTGGTTATCAAAGTCTTTGTCATGCTTCTTGGCTTATGCGGATTCGCCTCCATGTGGATGGCCGTTTTTGCGGACACAGGCGTAGCAATGCTCTGTGTGTTGAACTCCATCCGGATATTATATAAAAAATAGTAGAAAAATCTGCTCACCACACCGCAAAAAATGAATATCGGAAACGCCGATACCCGCAAGGGCTATGGTTTGCCCCATAGCCCTACTTGTTTTTAAGCCAGCGGCTGCTGTCATTTTTCAGAAGATTTTTGAGATGGCAGCAAGCGGCACCGGTGTGACCGGCATCGTTCGGTATTTGAACGAACGAGAACTCCCAACCCCAAGCCAATACGCCAAGTTCCGCAAGCTTCTTTCCACCAGTAATAAAGAGATTCCTCTCAGTGAAATTGTGCGCTTTATTGAAAAAGCGGTAGTAGACGGAGGTGGGAAGATTGTGGTAAAGTGAAACATAAGAGACAGCTTGCCGGAAGATTCTACCAGAAATTTTACATAACAGACGTACAAACTGAGGTTGCGCTTGGAATATGCTTAACCCTTTAGTAACGATTGTCTTTTAAATTTGGGTATGTTAAAAAAACCAGTAGATTTATATTGAGAATGGGAGTGATCAGATGTTCAATATTTTAGATGCAATCACAGAGGGCTTCTCTAATCTTAATACGCCAATAGGGTTCGTTGGATCGCTGGTAACAATTTTCGACCACTTTAAAAACAAAAATAGCAGCCATATTGAAGAAACACTGGATGCTATTCGGAAAAAATCGGGCGTGGCGTATGCGCAATACTGCGGACACCAGCAATACAGGCAGAACGATTTAGGTATCCCCATTGAAGAAGATATTCTGGGATATTGGGAAACGTGTTTGCAGCGCAACGTGCTGCCCAGTGCAGGCGATATGGTCGCATCCCAGATTGCAAGCAAAGAAGAAGCCAAAGTTATCATCGCCTACTTAATGGAGCAGTGGATGACCATTCCGGATTTTTCAGCATGGATACACGATATTTTGATTCTGAACCATCTGGAAATAACTTCTGAAAGGCTGTCCGATTTGCCACAAATATTGGAAGCGGCTTCTCAGATAAAAGCACGGCTGGACAACCAGGGAATCTCCGCTATAGCAACATTGCTCACTCCAAGCTATATCAATGATGAAAAACATTCCTGCAACGATTTAGTTATTAAAAACTTCTTTGCCGTTGACAATAATTTTCATACCATGCTTCAAGTCATCAGTGCAGATGAGGATGTCCCACACAAAGAGGCCGCACAGGCAGTAGAGGAGCTAATTCAAAACGGTACCCCTGTTATAATTGCAGGAAACGGAGGCCAGGGAAAAACCAGCCTGATGCTGCGAGCAGCGGTGCAGAACGCTTCTTCGGGACACCTGACAGTCTGGCTGTCGCTGTCAAACAAAGAAACTATAACAGAACAAATGGCAGATCAATTCTTTGACTGCCTGATTAAACTTACGCCTGCAGGGCAAAGCGTTTTACTATGCATTGACAATCCCTTTGAGGGGAGAGAATCTTTTTCAAGCTTACAAGCAAGGTGGCCTCATAACTCCAAAATACATCTGCTCATGGCAGAGCGAGAAAACAGGCTTACACTGCTTGCTGATCCGGATCAGGATTTACTGCTGCACTGGTTTGATAATGCGGGGCTCGTTGTCCTACAAGGCATCAACCAGACCAGGGAATACCGTTTAAAGGATTATCCGTCCCGCTATTTTTCAGAGAACTTGGAAAGAAGAAAATTCATACTGAAAAAAAGCACTTCTTATCTGGTAAAGGAAGGGGCAATAAGCGAAGCGGATCAATTATTTGTGGTAAACAAAACATTAGGTTGGTATGGGAAGCCGTATGTTAGCTTAGTTGAATTGATCTACCGTACTATGTTCGAGTTGAAAAAAATTGCGTCTAAACCAGGAAGCATCAAATTGGATTGGGAAGAATGGGGTGATCTGATTCAGCGGGAGTTTGGAAAAGTAGATACTGACATCCAACTATATGGCGTAATTGCAGCTCTGAAAGTGTTCCATACACCTTTGTCGCTTTCGCTGTTCTGCAAACGCTTTGATGAATTGAATGAGCGCAAATTGAGGACGCGTCTGTGCGAAAAGTTTGTGCCGCAGCACGTGGAGCCAGTAGTTTATCAGGAGAAAAATAAGACGCTACAACCTAAACATGATGTTATTGCAGAGTTGTTTTTCCTGTTTAATAAGAGCAAAGTCACTATTGATTCCGTGATATTTGATTTATTGGATGTCATGGATGAAAATGAAATCGAAGTGTTTCTAACAAACATCATAAATAAAAAAGAAATACGAAAAGGCCGAAAGCCTCCAATCGGCGAGATTGATTACCGGGGTTATTTGGAATGTATTTATTCCCGGATACAAGAAG
This sequence comes from Lachnospiraceae bacterium, assembly GCA_009774155.1. Taxonomy (GTDB): domain Bacteria; phylum Bacillota; class Clostridia; order Lachnospirales; family Lachnospiraceae; genus Hominiventricola. The sequence continues at coordinate 4,964 of VSNE01000049.1, read as the reverse complement.
GAAGCTTAAATCTTTCACGCACCGGAAGCGTATATTTGTGTTTAGGTTTTTTGTGGGCAAGACACCGGAAGAACCTCCCTGAAAGCAGTTTTACAATTAAAACTGTTTTAGATAACCTTGCACCCGAAATAGAAAACGATTTGCTGGTGGCAAAACTGTATACAGAATGGGGAATTTGGTTAGCAGGGAGAAAAGAGGATTCCTCTGCGGAAAAAAAATTTCTTGCAGTAATCGAATATAATCCAAAACAGCTTCCGGCCCGCACGGAATTAGGGCGGCTGTTCTCAAGGCAAAAAGGCCGTGAAGCGGAAGCAGAAAAATTTTTGCTGGAAGCTATAAAGATTAATTCTAAAGATATTCAATCGCGTACGGAATTAGGGCGGCTGCTCTCAAGGCAAAAAGGCCGTGAAGCGGAAGCAGAAAAATTTTTGCTGGAAATAATAGCAATTGATCCTAAAAATTTGCATTCTCGAACAGTGCTGGCAAAATTATATGAAAGCATGGATAGGCTGCCAGAAGCCAGGCAACTATATCAGGAGCTTTGCAATATTGATCCTGGCAACCGCTTTGGCAGAGACGGTCTTTCCCGACTAAAATAGTATTAACTTTTGTCGTGGGCTTGACATAAAGATACCTTAAATCATGGAAGCGGATATTCGGCATTTCCAAATCTTCAAGCAGCTTTCCAAACTGTGAAGATACCTACGACGCGGCAATGGGCGCACCGTCAGCCTTCGCTACAACAAGGTCATTGCCATAGTAAGGCCTCCCGTCCTTTGCCGCCTGTTCTTTCTGCGCTTCCTGCGTCAGTTAATTTATATATGCTCTTTCGTTCATGTGTTCAAAATGAATTTGCTCTTTATTGTGGTATTAGTATATCCTTTGGTATCAGCCATATACGGCTGAATTTTGCCACGCCGGGTATGCGGTTTCCCTTCTCCGGTGCGGCGGCGGTAAAACATAGCGGGCGGTAACTGCTTTGGCTGGTCTTGCTATTAGTCCAAAAAATCATTCTTGTTATTTCAGCAGTCTCTTTTTCCTGGCGTAATCATAAATAAAGGAAATAAATGCCAATATCAGCAGTATAAAGACAGACAGCATATCCCATACGTCAAAAACGGGCTCTGCTATCATTTTTGACAGCATTACATTGACGATAAGCTCAAATGGAACAGCTAATAAAAACGTGATTCCTAAAGCAGCCGGCTTTCTTGTTTCTCCAACCCTGTTAAAAACTGCAGCTATGATCCACAGGAAAACAATTGAGACCGCCGCCATAACCGCGCCAACTGAAAATACTTCTTTTGCTTTTATTAAGCTGCTCAGCAAAAACAAATAGGGAACAATAAAAACACTTAATGATATTAAACTTGCGGTGATCCCCTTTTTTTCCAATATGATACCTGGAAAAGATATAACCCATGCAAAAGCAATAGAGCTGATCGGAATCAGCGACCATGTCAGATTTCCGGATATTGCAAGATTGCAAATAAGACATACCATAATTCCTACCAGAAGCGCTGCTGAAAAAAGAATCGAAATAATCACATTTTTTGTCATATTATTTTCATCTTTTCTTTTCAGGGCAATTAAATTTTCATCTGCCCTTTTTTCATAACTTTCCATGTCAGCTTTTTCCCCGCTTAACAGTTCGTTTACTGTAATTCCCAGTATTTCACAAAGTTCTAACATTATAGATGAGTCAGGCATACTTTTTCCTGTTTCCCATTTGGATACAGCTCTATCTGTAATGTTCAGTCTCTCCGCCAGCTGTGCCTGAGTTAGTTTTTTCCCTTTACGGCATTTTGCAATAAATTCTCCGATTTCTATATGATTCATTATATTTTCTCCTTTTCCATTGAATGGTACGCCTGATTATATGTTTTTTACACGAACCAACGGTTGAACTGAAAAAATTCAACCGTTGGTTGGGAAACCTTTTTTGTCTTTTTCCTATATCATTTTATCACATGGCGGCGTTAGTATATAGGCGCGAACAGCAAAAATGACTGTGGAGGAGCTTAAGGCTCTCATTTGGAAATATTTCATCAGTTATTGGAATAATCAAAGAATCAGAAAACATTTGCAGGATATCTCCAGGCGGCAGATTTACTAAAAGGCGGCTATTCGATATCTGTCATAAGCTCCAATACTGTTTCAAAGCCTTTTTCTGCAGCGATCTGGAAGGGAGTTTTTCCTTCGTTGTTTGGGCAGTTATAATTGGCGCCCTTTTTCACCAGATAGCGGGCGGTGCCTTCCGCATAGTCTTCTAGGGCATGGTGCAGTGCGGTATTGCCCTCGTTATCCGCCAGATTGATATCGGCCCCGGCCCGAATAAGTTCTTTGACCAGATCTTTATCCGTATTGAGCATAAGAGCCGTCATGCCGTTATTATCTGTATGGTTCACATCCGCGCCCCGGTCTAAAAACAGGGGAAGAAGCTCCCTGGTGGAATACTCAAGCAGCATAAAAGGAGTTTTTCCGTCATTCCTTGGGATATCCAGATGTTTTAGTTCCTTCAGGAGCTGCTCCCTCTGTCCGGAAGTTAACTGGCTGACATTTTTCTTATTCATAACCGCAAAATGAGCAGGGGTTTCTCCGTCCAGATTTTTCAGGGTATCGTCCGCATCAGCAGCGATGAGAAGCTTAACCGCATCCGGATGGCCATAGGCACAGGCTTCGTGGAGGGGCGTCGTCCCTGCCTGTGCAGGCGCGTCTTTGGAGAGGTTGATATCCACACCCTTTTCTATCATAGTCTTCAGCATGCCTGTATGTCCTTTTTTTGCCGCCCGATGGACGGCAGCTTCCCCGGAATTATCTAACTGTTCCATGGATTCTTTGGAGAAAAATTCTGCCGCTTCTTCAAAATAGGATTCGTCTTCCGGGCTGCGCCCGCATTCCTGCGCAGCTATGATATTAGCCGGGGTCTGCCCATAGATCACTGCCGTGTCCAGGTCCACGCCGAATTGGGCCAGTTTGCGGACAACCCCTATCCCGTAGGCAGAGCGAAGGCATTTATCCCGCAGGCAGAGCCTTTCGCCGTAACAATGGACAGGCATAGTAAAATTAAGGCCGGCCTTGTGAAAAATATCCAGCACATGGGCATCCGGGTCAGCGATCAGGGCATTATGGAAAATATCCGTGATTTCGCCCAGTTCGTCGTCATCGTCCAAGTCTGCCTGCCGGACCATTTTTTCTGTCAGATACAGGGCAATGTCCAGACCGTCTTTATTATCCCTATAAACGTCAGAAAAAGCATTGCTTGTAATCTGACTTAAAGGAAACATATCTATGGAAGCGCTGTCGGCAGGCGCAGCCCCATGGTCGATCAGGGCAAGGTACATGGCTCTGTTCTGGTAGGAAACGGTATGCCGGATGGGTGACACACCTTTTTTATTTGCAGCGTTTATCATATCCGGACACCGGCGGATCAGCTTCAGCGCCGCTGTTTTATGGTTGTTCATCAGGGCCATCATAAGGAGCGTGTTGCCGTCTTCATCGACATAATCCGTTTCTGCGCCTTTGTCCAAAAAGATGCCGATCAACGGCCATGTGTAATCGGAACAGTACTCGGTGGACAGTATGCGCGCAAGCGGAGTCAGTCCGTTTTCATCTTTCTTATTGATATCGCAGGTCAGCAGACCGGCAATCTGCCCCCGTTGTTCCGCCGTGTGTTCCCGGGAGGCGGAAGCCAGTTCCAGGCCTTCAAATCTGGGATATGCAAGGAAATGGTATGCATTCATGCCTCGTTTATCGCTGGCGGAGACATCGGCCCCGTGTTCAAGCAAAAGCCTGACCATGGACAGGTTCCCGCACAGGCAGGCCAGAAGAAAAGGAGTGAGACCATAGCCCTTGTGGTCCGGCAGGTTGATTTCCTCCCCCGCTATCTTTCCGTCACAGAGCATATGTTCCACCGCGTCATAAAAATTGTGCCATACGCAAAGATGAAACAGGGTAAGCCCATAGCGGCCAACCGGTGAAAGAAGCTCTTCTTTCCCGCATGCCGCGATACAGGCATTGGCATCTTGTACGGTTTCTTCCGACAGGATTTCATAGTAGTAAGAACAGTTTTCATAATCATCCTCCCACCAGGGAATAAATTTGGCCTGGCTGAACCGCTGGCTGGATGTTACGAGAAGGTCGGTAAGTTCGGTTATGTTCATAATTTCCTCCTTGTTTTCAGGAATGGCGTCTGACAGCCTGTCCCCGGATTTTTGGATATCATTTGTTTTGGAAATATTTTACCATCCTTTTGCAGGCGGTACAATAGACAATCGGTTTGGTTTGACTTTCCTTTTGCATAGTGGTAGGATAAATCTGATATAAAGCCGGATTTATCGTGTAGGTATGATACCAGGCTTTGCCCCTGGGACGGAGGTTGGCAGGGATATGGGATTTTTAGAAAACGGCGAAAAGCAGGAGCTGCTGGCCGGCGCCGGAGGCCCGCTGTACCGGGCGCTGGCAATTGGGGATTTGGCTGCAGCCTGGCTGCTGGCAAGACCGCTGATAGAAAACATGAAAACAGAACGCACGAAAACAGAAAAACTTCCTGCCGCAACGGCCTTTAATTGCGGGCTTTGTCTTTACCGGTTAGAAGAATACGAGAAGGCTCTGTCACAATTAAAGCAGGCGGAGCAATTGCTTGGCGCGCCGCCTGATTTTGCCCCCCGGGAGAAAAAGCTTTTTTTCCAGGCAGTAGAGAACAGGAAGCAGATGTTTTTGCAGCCTCTGGACCCGGAAGGCGGCAAAGGGCTGGAACGGTATTTCCTGATCAGAATCCGGTGGCTGGCGGCCCATTGCCTGACTCATCTGGAACGCAGCGGGGAGGCAGCCTCCGAGATCCGGTTTTTGGCCCAATATCATGTTGAATTATAAATATCATATAGTGCGGAAATCAGACTAAAGGAAAAACGGTTTTCGGCAAACGAGCCATAAATATCAAATAACAGAAGGAGAAAAATGAT
>VSNE01000484.1 GCA_009774155.1 Lachnospiraceae bacterium | reverse complement strand
ATTTATGATATGGTTATAAGCGAATGAAAAGAGCCAGAGAGTATTGCTTGTAAATAGCATTATTTGAATCTGTCAGGGTACATTCCCCACAGTTCTGTCGTGTAACAAACTTTTCTGAAAAGTAGAACATATGATATACTATTGGAAAAAGGGAAGAGGAATTGTGTGTGGAGGGGGAGTGAGTGTATACACAAATCGCACAATGTATCAGTGCTGATGTATCATTTTGTGTGTCCGACAAAATACCGTCAAGTAGTAATAAATCTGGACAGTCAAAAGTTCTCTCAACTAATAAGCCGGTCAATATCCTCTGTTTCAATGGAGACCTGCTTGTCAGAAATTATTTTTGTTATGGTCAGATTGCCCTGTCGGGCCATAAAACGGAATAAATTCCGCCTCAGATACTCTATCATACTGGCTTCCGACATGACCTTACAGGATGGTGTGCGCAGATACCGGAAGTCCGATACACGGATATCATCCTGGTACTCCAGGCACAGGAGCTGGATGATGCCCATGGCGATACAGCTGAACATCACATACCCTTCTGTGGCTTTAAGTGTCTTTATGATGCGTTTTCGCTGACGGCTGTCCTTTACCTGTGCGAGCGGGCCGGCACTGCCTTTCCTGCGGTAACGGTCCAGCCTGGGGACTGCATGTGTCCAGAAATGGTAACAAAAGCCCCCGGGCTGCTGTTTCATCTCCCGGAACATGGCCTCGATCTTAAAGCGGCAGGCATATGCTTCGATGATATCCCCCGCAGACATAGACAGGTTCGTACATGCCAGTATAGCCTGTGTCTCCCCATACTCTACAAGGACAAACTGCAGGGGCTGGTACAGTCCCTGCCCCCATAGATATGTCTTGGAAAGGAAACGGACATCTCTCATGGCACCATAGATCTGCAGCCGTGCGGTCTGGAAAGACTGGCTGTCTGTCACAAAGAGATCCTGCAGATGGACCGAAGGCCCATGGACAGGGCGGCGGCCCCGTCCCCTGTACGGCCCGGGCACCTCATAAGCGGTACAGTTCTTTTTTGCCCGCGTGATGACATGGAGCAGGCCTGGGGCCTGTGCAGAGCACGCCTCCCATTCCATGAGCATGGGCTTCGTCAGGAAATAGCGGTCCAGGACAAAAAGGGACATCCCGATGTACCGTGCGGCACGGAAGCCGTCACGGAGCATCTGCACCACATGGGAGACAGATTCATCCCCGAGCCAGCCGCTGATAACCCCATCCCCATCATGGATCTGGATGGACAACGGCAGGCAGAAGATCTTGGAGGCATTGCCGATCAATATACCGGCAGCGCCCCAGAGATGCCCATGGATAAAAGAAGGCTTGGAGGCGTTTTCCGACTCCTGTACCATCTTTTTGGTACAGGGCATATACTTCCCGTCAGAAGCCCGTTTCACCCCATCACCTGCCAGGACCGCCCGGCCAGCTATCCGTTTTAGGGGAGCATGGCTGGAGATAGTCCTGGCCCATGTGGTAAAGATGTCCTCCCACTCCCAAGAGTCTGCACGGAAGAAATGCTCCATGCTGTTGTAGAGTGCGGGGTTGAGGGAAAGGTCACGGATCACGGAAGTGATGCCGGGCATATCGGAACGGATCATAAAACCGGCTATGACAGTCACAAACCAGCTAAAAGTAGCTTTTCTGGAAAAGCAGGGACGGAAACATAACAGGATATCTTCAATAAATCTGAGCATAGGCACTTCCCATCTGCCGGAGTCTATGTTATCCTTATAGACAGGATAGCATTCCGGCCCGTGTGTTGGTTTTGGATTAGGCAGCTTAACCATAACACACTTCTGTCTGGGATGTTATCTTTTTTGTTTTTTATGAGAACTTTTGACTGTCCAGTAATAAATGAAGAAGTGGATAATGTGATAAAAGAAACATGTGTAGAAATTAGAGAAACGCTATGAAATAAGATCCATAAAAACAGGTACAGATAAAGACCATGTTCATTTTTTGATACAGTCGATACCAAAATACAGTCCGTAAAAGATAATACAGATAGTGAAAAGCATAACAGCCAGAGCGGTGTTTGCCAAATACTTGCAGGTAAAAAATTGTGGAGAGGAGAGTTCTGGATGGATATTATGTTTCAACAGTAGGAGGACATGGGAATGAAGAAACAATATCCAAGTATTTGAGGAAGCAAGGGAAGGAAAAGAAATACAAGAAACTATATCAAACAGTAATGGAAATAAAACAGTCGAGCTTGTGAAATTATATGTAGTGGGGAAAACCTTTCGATTAATCAGCTTAAAGTAGATTAGGGTGTTTTGAAAGTTAAAAATATTGATTGAAAAGACTTAGAATGGAAAAATACAAATGATGATACAGTTGATTATGGAAAATCAGTCTGAAATAAATTTGCTATTTCAGTATTTGCTGGGGGGAGTATGAGGACATATGAAAAAAATAAGACAGATGTGGAAAAAGGTTGATAAATATATTATTTATATCCTGTCTCTTATAAACATGACCTAGAACAATAGACAGGCAGAAAACACGTATGACGA
>VSNE01000483.1 GCA_009774155.1 Lachnospiraceae bacterium | reverse complement strand
GTTATCATCAGCTTCGTCTCTACAGAGAGAGATTGAAGCAACTAAGATTATCCAAGAATGTTGGGATAATGGATCTATAACATTAGACGAAGTTACTGATGCTCGCATTTCTTATGTCACTAAGTATTTGTCTTGTGTTACTGATTTGCCCGAGTGGTACCCTAAGCCTTTCCGCTTAATGTCTAAACGTCCTGGTATTGGTTCTGGTTATCTCGATAAACGCAACCTCATTGATTGGCATCGGGCGAACCTCGCTTGTTATTATCCTCAAGGTGACAAAAAACTACGATTACCAAGGTATCTTAAGGATAAGATATTTGATGATGAAATGAAGTTGAATATCCGTGAGAATCTTTCTCTTTATCGTCAACAGAAGACATCTGATGATATTTCTTTGTCTACTCAACTTGGTTATGACAACTATGTTGATTATCGGCATAGTACTATGGATTCTTTTCTTCGTAAATTTGACAAACGTTTGAAAAAGAGTCGTAAAGATATATAAATCAATTGTTCTACTTGTGACAATAGTTCATTATGGAAAATGAAAATTCAAAAGTTTCTGACAAATGCAGCCGATATTCTTTCACTGCTTTCATTCTTGATTTCTACCCTTCAATCGCTTGTGCATCGATTCCCGAAGACAGACGGGAATCCTTCCAAGAAGACCACTTCAACGCAAAAGGAGAAATCAAACGTGAATGGAGAGAATACATGAATGATTATTTATTCAATATTGCATCCTCTAATCCTCGTGTATTTTCTATGCTCATGGATGCCTATAATCTCTATCTTTACACAGAGATTAACGGCAACTCTGTCCTTTAAGCCAAAAAAGTGGCTGTAGGTTAACCAAGGCACTCTGCTCCTCTTCCTCTTCTCCTCGCTAACTTTCACTACAGATTAATTTGTATATGAATTTTAATTTATTCAACTCTATCCCTTTGCTTAAGCCTCGTAAGAATGCTTTTAAGCTATCTCACAATGTCAAGTTGACTTGTGAAATGGGTCAGCTTGTTCCCATCTTTGTTCAGGATGTATTGCCTTCCGATAGGTTTAAACTTTCGGTTTCCAATATTGTTCGTTTTGCTCCTCTTCTTGCTCCCATTATGAGTGAGGTTGATGTGTTTTTCCATTTCTTCTTTGTCCCTAATCGTATTATCTGGTCAGAATGGGAGACTTTTATGACAGGTTCGAAGAATGGTCGCAAGCTTGATGAAGACCAGGTCCCCGTTCCTCCCCGCATTGTCTTTGATGGCAGTATTCTTGATGCTGCTCTTAAAAATGGTCAGAATTGGGCAAATGATGGTCATGCACCCCTTACTCATGGTTCTCTTGCTGATTATTTAGGTTTTCAGACGTTCAAAAGTGGCATAACTTTTAATAATGGTCTTTACCCTCTCGATGAACTTCCTTTCCGTGCTTACTACAAGATATGGTCGGATTGGTACCGAGATGAAAATCTTATAGACGATGTTCTTCCGGATTATATCGATAATTCCGGAGACCGCCTTATCACTAATGCTAATCTTACAGATGTAGAGAACCTTATGCAACTCCGTCGGCGTTGTTGGAAAAAGGATTATTTCACTTCTGCACTTCCATTTGCACAAAAGGGTGATGATGTTCTTATCCCTGGCTCTTCTTCTGGCATTTCTTTTAAGTCTGGTCAGCTGCCTACTGCCCAATATTCTACTGCTCAAGGTGCATTTTCTGGTTCTACCATCCCTGTGGATGCTTCTCCTGTTTCTATCAAGAAAATGCCTCGTTCTTCCAACTCTGGTAATTTGGTTGTCGGGTCTAATGAAGACAGTCTTTTTCCTAATACTAACATTTTTAATATCGACCCCAAGGGTCTTAATGATTATCTTGTCGGCGGTCAGGCTACCGAAGGCACCATCCGCGAACTCCGTCGTGCTTTTGCTGCCCAAAAATTCTTTGAGCGTAGAGCCGTAGGCGGTACTCGCTATATCGAGCAGAACTATGCGTTCTTTGGAGTTAGGTCTTCTGATGGTAGGCTTCAGCGTTCCGAGTATCTTGGTGGTTCCAAGAATCCTGTTGTTATTTCCCAGGTTTTGCAGACTTCCGAAGGCACTGCCAGTTCTCCTCTTGGCACTCCCGCTGGCAATGCCGTGAGTGCTGGAGGCAAGTATATATTCGATAGGTCTTTCGAAGAGTATGGTTGGATAATTGGTCTTATGTCTATCATGCCTAAGCCTGATTATATTCAAGGTATTCCCAAGATGTTTCTCCGTCGTGACATTTACGACTATTATTGGCCTCAATTCGCTAAGATTGGAGAGCAGCCTATCGAAAATCAAGAACTTTACTTTTCTCCTACCTCTAATAATAATGATGGGACCTTTGGTTATACTCCTCGTTATGCAGAGTATCGTTTCCGTAACAATCGAGTTTGTGGAGACTTCAAGGATACTCTGAAGTTTTGGACTCTTGCTCGTGATTTTGATGCTCCTCAGGCGTTGAATCATTCCTTTGTGGAGTGTAATCCATCTGATAGAATTTTCGCGGTTTCTGATGCTGCTTCTGTCGGCTATAACCATCTTTGGTGTGAAATCGGTCTTAATGTTAAATCTCTTCGCCCTCTTCCTAAGTATGGCGAATCAA
>VSNE01000482.1 GCA_009774155.1 Lachnospiraceae bacterium | reverse complement strand
CCAGCGTCTGAAATAATATTATCTGTCCGCTATCCATTATGCATCAGTCATTCTAAAAATCATCGTCCATCATGTCGCAGTCGTCCTGCTCGTCATGGAAATCATCATACGACCGAGAAAAACCATGGTTGTGATAGGCGTAAGTTTTGGTGAAGTCATTGAATTGGTAGTCGTCACTATCAGTGGGGTCAAAATCATCGAGTGCATCGTCTTCATCATCGTATATGTCAGCACCACGATATAAGGAACGGGAGGACTGGTGATGATTATTTGTATTAAAATTGTCATCCTCATTATAATGGCTATACGAGTAGTCGGTCGTATCGGTATTATAAGTGCTGTCGGCACTATGATTTTTGTTCCGATTGCCAAACAGCCAGCGGAACAAGAAAAACTCACCGATGTAATTCCAAAAGGCCATATCAGTCGATTCCGTTAATGATGTTATACAGATTCTCGAACTTATCGACCACGCCGTAACGGGTGGTGTTGGTCGAGATAGAGTTGAAGAGGCGCTTGGCACATTCAGTCTTAGCCTTTTCTACACCGCGAAGCTCCATCTTGTCGAGTGAGCCTTTGGTCTCGGCGACAAAGAACACGTGGCGAACAGTTCCTTCTTCAAAAACTATCGCCCAGTCAGGAGCATAGTAACCAACCGGTGTTGGTATTTTAAGCTTGCGCGGCAGCTTGGCAAAGATAAGGACTTCCGTGGCTGATTGCAATGAAGCTGCGAAGTTGCGCTCACCGTCGCTATCGTAGGCTACGTATGGCGTGATATGCTTTGACAACTCAATCGCCTTGTTGACATTCAGCCTACGCTCCGGCACGAAAATTGTGCTGTCGTACGGCTCGGCCTTAGTGGGATTGTAGATAATATGGTCAACAATCATTGTCGCCTTTTCTTCGCGGATAGCTTTGATTACGTTGCGGATAAATTCTTCCGGATTATTCTTGAAGAGCAACGCTTTTTGGCCGATGCCTTTAAGGATTTTCACAACAGAACGACGGGTTAAACGAGCGCCTTTGGCAATGTCACCGACAACATCGTATGGAACAGACGAGGTACATACATCCGTTAGCTCACGTGTTGTCGATTTGGTATTGCCAAATTCTGTGACTTTCTCTTTATCCTGTTGGCCTGTAACCATCACATATTGAAGTTTGGTTACATTGAGATTTTTCTTCAAATTGGCAATGGCTTTCTCAATAAGCTCCTCGCTGTCGTAATGAACTGTATAGATATACTTGTGGTTAATCTCGTTCCAGAGTTTCTGGAAACGCTTGTCTGTAAAGTTGTCGTTAAGCTCATTGGCAGGAGTTGCCGCAGACACTTCCTCCACCATATCTTCAAGCACTTTGGGATTGAAGATGCCGGCAATCAGTGTTTGCATTCCTTCTTCGATGTTTTTTATCGGAGAATCGGTTGGCAGAAGCATCAGCTCGTTTGCCGCAGCATCAGTGTGATATTTCTGCGTGAGGTTGCCATCGCGAGTAACATATCCGCTCTGATATAGATAACCCAAAATCAGAGTGGCGTCCATAAGGTCGATGGTATGCTTCTCTCCATTTGAATCCGTTACAACTTTGCTGATAAAGTAATCCTGCGACGCGGCTGTTACTCTGTCGCGCAGAGCCTCGCGGGTCTCACGTTGCAGAGCCGTGGTGAAGTCTGTGTAACTTTCGTTAGCAATGACTGTCAGTCGGTTCACCTCGTGAACATCTTCGCCGAGAAGTTCCTTATCCTGACGAATACCGTTTTTGTCAACACAGATTCTCAAACCTCGACCGACTTCCTGACGTTTGGCGGTTGCCGAATTGCTGTGGCGTAGCGTACAAATCTGGAATACATTCGGGTTATCCCAGCCCTCACGGAGTGCCGAATGGGAGAATATAAAGCGGGTTGGTTCTTCAAAACTTAGCAGTCGTTCCTTATTCTTTAGGATAAGATCGTATGCCGAGGTGTTGTCCTCAGAATCTTTCTCTTTTGAATTGATTGCCCGACCTTTCTTGTCAATAGAAAAATAGCCCTTATGTGTTTCGTATGGTTTGAAACTTTGCAGATACCTATCGTAAGGTGTATCAAAGATTGTAATGAAGTCGTTGACAGTACGAGAGTATTCTTCCTCAAAGATACGCTGGAACTTACCCTTGACCTCGTTGCCGTCCTCGTCATATTGGCGATAGTGGCTCACTTCGTCAATAAAGAAAAGGGAGAGGCACTTAATGCCACGGTTGAAAAGTTCCTTTTCTTTAGTGAGGTGAGCAATGATGGTTTGCCGTATCTGTACGCGCTGCATCGCTTCCTCGTTGGTATCGCCGACTACATCGCCGCAATAAATCGTAGTTCCGTTAAGGAACGAAACGTAGCCACGGCCACGCGGATTTATTTCGGAAATGACAAAATCATCATACTGTGCAAGTCCTGACGCGGCAAAGAGAGAATCGCCGGTGGCGAACTTCTTCACTTCGCGACGGATAGAGCCGTCGGCTCGCTTGCACTCCAGTTCTATGCGCACCTCCGGCGGACGCTTGGGCGACAGCACCATGCCGTCGATATACATATATCCGCTTGTACCTTTGAGGTTCTTGACCTCGAACCCCTGCACCAGAATACGCTTGACGAGTTGTTCCCGGTAAGCGTCGTAGGCGTCGAGCGCATATATGGTATCGTGCTTGGTCTTATGTGTGGCAGAATAGTTGAGCACAAAGAGCGGCTTGAACTTGGCGAGCGCTCCCTGGGTAGCGGCGCCCTCCATCTTCTGCGGTTCATCCATGATGATGATTGGACGGTTGGCGGCTATGACATCAATCGGACGGCGCGAGCCAAATTCATCACGCTTCGAGTAGATGATGCGGCTCTCCTTGCTGCGGCCACCCTCTTTGAGGGAAGCGGCAAAAGCCTGAGTATTGATGATCATGACGGATATTCCGCTGTCCTGCGAGAACTGGTCGAGCTGATTGAGATTCGAGCTGTTGTAGACAAACCAACGGGCTTTCTTGCCGTAATGCTCCATGAAGTGGTCTTCGAGCATACGGAACGACTTAGCCACGCCCTCGCGGATGGCGATGCTCGGCACAACGATGATGAACTTGCTCCAGCCATACTGCTTGTTGAGTTCAAACATCGTTTTGATATAGACGTAGGTCTTGCCTGTGCCGGTCTCCATTTCGATGTCGAGATTCACCACACCGTGGCCGGAGGCAAGAGTGGTGCTCGGCACGATTTGGTTTCTAATCTGCATTTCGCGGATATTGGCGAGAAGCTGTTTCTTGTCAAGTTCAACATC
>VSNE01000481.1 GCA_009774155.1 Lachnospiraceae bacterium | reverse complement strand
ATCTTCTGCATTTGCGATGATATTCGTTTTTGAAAAAAGTTATCGGGCGGTAAAGGCAATGCAGGGCGTTAAAGACAGCTTCGGGCGATAAAGGCAGTATTATAAAGAGAGAGTGGAATGGGATTTATTTACATAGTGATAAGTCAGGCCGGTGGCCGGGGCAAGAGTTATGCCGCCTCACACTTATATACAAGATTGTCGAGGTCATCATATCTGCCGGATTCAATGGCATTTTTTGTCTTGCTTATCAGGCTATCTACGGGATAGCCGTTTGTCATTACAGGCTCCTTATACCTGACCGCACCCATATTCTGCGGTACTGTCGTGGGCCGGGAATTGTCGCGATTGATCTCAACTGGTTCAAAACCGCCCGCAAGTCCGGATATGTCAATTTCGGCTTCCTCGTTTTTGGCTTCCTCGGATGCTTTCATTCGTTTTGCGGCCATAATATCCATAGTTACCAGACCTGCATAATATAGAATCAGCAGAATGAACAGCAGCGTTATGATTTGTCCGTATGTCATAGTGTCAGAGGTTTACGCATAGTTTGTTATCTATTGTTTCCCACGGCTCAAAGCTGAGGCCGACGCTTCTTCCGGCATTCTCGCGCCGATGGTCGCGCTCCATTTCCGGATGATAATACATCACATTCTGGCCGCGCTGTACTATATATCCGGCTTTCTTCAAGGCGTGCCGCAACTTTATCCGGTGCTTGTTGGTGACAACCTTTATTCTCGTCAGAGGGGCGAGCCCGAAGATGACGCGCCGTTTCTCCCGGTCGGTAATGTTTCTCCTTATACGTGAGCGTATTCGGTTCTCCTCTCTTTTTGAACGGTTAAGCCCCAGTTTGGAAATGATCCTTGCGACGGAACGTAGGGGGATGCCGGTTTCCAACGCGATTTCAGTATATGAGCGTGAGCTGTAAAGCCCGCGCACTTTTTCAGCGCGCTCCAGCCATTCCGGGTTGATGCCCTTGTCAAGACCAAGCTCATGAGCCTTGTTCGATAATGTCCTGCGGGATACGCCGAGCCGTGCGGCCATAACCGTGTCCGATATAGCCGGGTAGTTCTCCATGAGATAAGTGGTTTCAGCCTCAGTCCAGTTTTTTCTTTTCATATATTGTCGTTTTTGTCAAGCAGTGACTTGTTTTTCTTTCTATAAGTCCTTAGCCGGGGAAGGAATGCTGTTATGAATGTCCTCACGATGGCATTGATTACGTCGGAGCGGCATTTGCGGTCGATGTCGCACTCATCGAGGGAGTCGGCAATATCCTTGTCAATCATGCAGACCTTCCGCTCGTCTTTCCGTTCACGAAAACCGTAGGACGAAAGGTTTTCCATGAAAGCCTCCCATACCGGATCTGCGGCATCCATATTGATGCAGGATTCGGCAGTATTACCGGGTTCCTGTATCCCGGCAGCCTCACGCGACGTAGTTGTTCCGGCAGCATGGCCGACAGGCGTAGCCACATTACGGATGCTTCCGAGCAGTCCGTCTATATCAGGGAAATTATTGTTATCCATTTTCAGTGTCAGCTTCGATGTGTCCGAATATTTCTTTGAAGATTGTGTCGAAAGCGGCCTGTGTGACCTCTAATTGTCCGTCCAGATCCGATAGTGTGCAGAAGCGTTCCATGTCTGCCCTTGAATTGATTTTAGGAGTCACAAGACCATAGCGGCTGAATGTTTCCCTTGTTTCCTCCCACAGCATAAGCTCGCTACGGCGTCCGACCCTCGCGTCATGCCGGTTCGGCACGAGAATCAGACGGGCGTTCATTTTCCCGGCCATGACGTTTTTCAGCTTTTGCAGAAATGCGATGAATGTGGCGGTCGAGGGGATGGTAGTCCTGTCGTAGTGGTAGGGACAAATTATATAGTCGGAGTTGGCGAACAATGTCACGAGTCCCTGCTGTTTTAGATTCCCTGGAGAATCGAATATTGCCACACACCGTGTTTTGCGGATGTTGCCTATGAACCCGAATAGGGCTTCTTCCTTATTCAATGAAAAAGGAAGAACCTCATAGGGGATGGCGGTATCTCCCGAAGGATAGCGTTTCAGGTCGCTCTCACGCCGTTGCGCCAGACTCTCCTGCGAATCGCAGTCAATGACAATCACCGGGAGCCCCTTCTTTACAAGATAGTTGGCAAAAGTGACGCAGAGAGTCGTTTTCCCTACGCCCCCTTTCTGATTGGCAAATGTTATGATTATTGATTCGTCCATTACACCCTGCTTCAATGATTCATATGGCAAAATTACCACGGTGCTTCATCGCGATATGTAACTTTGGACACCTTTCTTCAAATCTTGGGAATTTATTGTGATACAGTTTTGCAGTCATAAAAGGATAAAGCCTTGCAGACATCATATACTGCTGTCTGCAAGGCTTTATGTCGCAATCGCGGCATGGTGACAAAATCCCTTGTCACATCTTTATGCTGTTTTCATCATCTATGCGG
>VSNE01000480.1 GCA_009774155.1 Lachnospiraceae bacterium | reverse complement strand
TCCCCCTTGCATTCTTTGCACTTTTGCACAATCAAGGGTCAGCTTCATCAAGGAATAAGGGTGTGTGGTATCTGTGTTATTTCAATATTACCCCGTGGCATTTTTGACACTTTGGCATTTTCAAAGTGTGCAAGAATGCAAGGTGTGCAATGGGATAATTCCTGAAAAATATTGACTGACACCGCCACACTATCTGCATTTCCTGCATTTTCAAGTTCCAAAATGCGGATAATGCAGAAAATGCGAGCGTTTTTCATCGTTTTTTCTTTTCTATGCCCTCATATATTGTCTTGGTTCGGATCTGCCCTATATATACACCCCCGTACTGAACCAAACCAAAATTCATAGATGATGACCGCCGGAAAAAAGAAGAACCCTCCGATGTCGGTCGGAGAGTTCCAAAAGTGCCAAAGTGTCAAAAATGCCACGGTGTAAAATCTACACGCTGACCGCCTCGCAGTCATAGTCAAGGTCGCCGAGGCTGTTGATTGCGTCCTGCTTCTGCTGGTCAATGACGTGGAGATATTTCTCGGTCATCTTGATACTTGAATGTCCCATTAGAGAGGCAACGGTCTTGATGTTCGCTCCTGCACCAAGCACATTTACAGCGAAACTGTGGCGGGCGCAATGCCATGTGATAGTCTTGTTGATTCCTGCTGCCTTTACCCATTTCTGCAAGCGTGTGATTGCGGTTGTGCGGTAGCAGGTGATATTGAATATTTTTTCGGAAGTGTGTTGTATAGGATTCCCGATGAGTTTCAGCAACGTTGGACTTAATGGGATTGTGACACCGCTGTGTGCGCTACGCCCCTCGGTCTTTTGTTGGTTGAATCGGAGTATCTTTGCCGAGAAATCGACATTGGCGTGTGTGAGGCTCACGGTGTCACACCAGCGTATGCCGGTGAAACAGCAAAAGAGAAATGCTCGTTGCAGTGCCGTGTCCTCACCCTCGTAATGAGTGGCGGCAAGGCGTTTGATTTCATCCATTGTCAGTATCTCTTTTTTCAGCGTGTTCACGTCACGGTGGATTACGATTCCTTTGCACGGATTCTTTTTCATCAGTCCTTCTTCTATCGCATGGAGAATTACGGTTCGGAACATATAGTATGACTTATGCGCTCCCTCTCCTTTGGCGACTTTCTTCAGATAGTCTGTGAAACTCGTCACCATTTCGGGTGTAATCAATTCCATGCGCAGAAACGATGTGTAACGTTGGAAGCGTGGTGTAGCCTCAAGGAATCTCATAAAGCGGTTGTGAGAGGTCTTGTAGGTAGTTCTCACTGGCTTTGAATACAACTCGTTCTCCCAATGTTTGCGGAAGTATTTGATAAAGTCGTTCTCACCGTCCTTTTTCAGTCGGTATCCCTCACGGTCTTCGAGAAATTCCTGCTCACGCTCAAACCGTATCTTCTCGGCGAGTGCGAGAGTATTCTTGTTTTGGGTGCGTTCCTGCTGGTTGCGAGGGTGTAGCCATATATAGAGGTTCAGCACCTCTCGTTTGCGGATATGCTTGATTCTATATTTCGGTTTTCCTTTCATCGCCCCCTCGGTATAGAGGACATGGTTGCCGTTTTCATCAAGCACCGGGGTTTCGTTGCGTCCGAGATAATACTCCAACGCAAGACTTGCCCGACCGTCCTGCAATTCGGACTGTACGAGCTTGGGGTTCTGTTTATTTTTGCTTTCTACTTTAGCCATAGGTGATTATCTTTGTTTGATGCAAAGGTAATGAGGCGTAATCAGACTTGAAAACGGCTCACAACAGATATTAACAATCCAATCGTACTAATTGTGTACTAAATGCGAAAAATAAGGCAAACTAAGGAAAAAACATAGAAATACTCAAAGCTGTAATTGCTTGAAAATGAATAGAAATAAATATATTTGAATGTCAGTAAATTTGTAGCAAAATACTAACCTCGAGAGGCCATCTATCGAGCAGAGACTTGACAATTTGTTTAAATAATAAAAGCAGAAGTTGGTCTTATTTGCGTACCGATGTAATCCACTTCTTCTTATTATTATGTATTGTGGATTGCGCGGCGGAGGGAGGTGTATATTACAAAGAGGGTGGCGGACCAGAGGAGGATGAGGGAGAGGATGGGGTGGGGCGAAGCGGTGGAGTTGTTGATGAAGTCGAGCCACAGGGCAGCGAGGATGGCTGCGCAGGCAAGCCAGGTGGCGCGGAATATCCAACGGGCTGCCGGCGACGACGACGGCTCGGGCAGGCGGTTCATTACCTTGCGCGTAAAGAAGGGGTTGCCGGGGTCGCGCCGCATGTTTTCGCGTATGAGTGTTTTCAGTTCCTTGTCGTTCATTTCGAGAATTTTTGTTGAAGGCGGTCGCGTCCGCGTTTGAGATATACTTTCACCGTGTTGATGTTTAGCCCTAAGATTTGGGCTATTTCTTTTATGGGGCGGTCCTCGCAATAAAAGAGAATTACTATCGAGCGTGTGGGTTCCGCCAGGGCGTCGACGGCTTCCATTACATCTGCCGTGCGGGAGTCGTCATCGTCGGGGCCGGTGTCGGGAGCGTCATAGCCGGGGTCGAGCGGTTCGTCGCTTCTTCGCCGGAGCCAGGCCATGTATTCATTATAGGCAATTTTGTAGAGCCATGTCGAGAAGTGGGACAGGCCTTTGAAACTGCGGATGGAAATGTATGCCTTGATAAACGTTTCTTGCGAGAGGTCGTCGGTGAGCACGGCGTCGCCTTTTGTGAGGTTTAGCAGGAAGCGGCGCACCTGCGGCGAGTACATCTCTACCAGACGGCCAAACGCTTGCCGGTTGTCGGCAAGCGCGCATTGCGACAGAAGTGAAAGCTCTAATATCTTTTGTCGCATGGCCCGGATCAGTGCGTGTTGTCGGATTCTGATTTTCCTGTCTGTGCTTTTTCTTTCCCGCGGGCAACAAAGTAGGCTACCAGATATGCGCAGCCAACCAGAGCGGGAATCGAGGCGATTCCTATGGCGTCGTTGAGGCCGAATCCCCACAGGGCTATTGCCAGGCCGATACCGATGGCGATGTATATCAGGCCGTTACGCAGCATTTGCATTGAGGATTCTTCGGGAGCGCCATTGTCCTTGAAGATGTAATCGGGCACGGGCTGACCGTTTTTCACCATTGTCTCGATCATGTGGTACTTGTCGCGTTTTTGTTTTGAGATGTATAGCATTACAATCAATGCTATCAGCACCGGCATACCGAATACGGCGATTATTCCGGTAATTTCAATAACGTTGTGGTCCATTTTTGAATTGTTTTTTGGGTTTGTACACCTGTTAGATGCAGCGAAAGCAACGAAAGGTTACAACAATGCACAATTTTTTTTAATGCACGATGCACGATGCACAATGCACAATTCACGATGCACGATTGACTTTCAGTGCGAAGCCAATCGTGAATTGTGCATTGTGCATTACGGGCGAAGCCCGATGGTGAATTGTGAATCAGAACAACGGGGAGGGGTAGGTGCCGTCGGCGTGGAGTGAGGCGAATTTCTCGACAACGCCGGGACGGTCGGCTGCATATGTCACGCCAAACCATTTTGAGTCGGTGTCGAGCACGCGCACGGTGGCCTCGCCGGAGTTGATGAGCGTGTCGATGGCGCGGGGAATGAAGTATTCGGCTTTCGGAGTGTTGATGTCGGCATCGAGGAAGCGGCGGAACTCGCGGTCGCTGAATTCGAAATAGTCGGGAGTGAATCCCCAGAGGTTCATCGACACGGGAGTGTTGGGCTCGAGCACCTGCTCTACGCCGTTTTCGTCGGTGAAGGTTATGGCATGGTCGGCGGCGCGGTAGCCGATAGAGGTGCGTTCCACCACGTCGGTGAGCAGGCCGTCTTTTGTCGAGCATACTCCACGGGCTACGGTGCCGTTTTCGGTCATGGTGTTGCCTACGCGGAAGCCCACCATCGAGTAGTCGCCTTTGCGGGTGCGCTCGCGCATAAGGTCTTCTGCCATGACGCGGAAAGCGTCGCGGCCGTAGAAGTCGTCGGCGTTGATTACGGCAAAGGGTTCGTTGATTACGCCCTTAGCCATGAGCACGGCGTGGTTTGTGCCCCAGGGCTTGGTGCGGTCGGCCGGGCAGGTGTAGCCTTCGGGGAGCGCGTCGAGGCTTTGGAATACCACCTCCACGGGGATGTGGCCTTCGTATTTCGAAAGCACTTTATCGCGGAAATCCTGCTCGAAATCTTTGCGGATTACAAACACCACTTTGCCGAATCCGGCCTGGATGGCATCGTAGATAGAGTAGTCCATGATTGTTTCGCCGTTGGGGCCGAGGCCGTCGAGTTGTTTGAGGCCGCCGTAGCGCGAGCCCATGCCGGCAGCAAGAATGTATAATGTCGGTTTCATGTCGAAGTAATATAGGTTAAGTAGATGTTAAAAATTAATTTATATTTACAAGCAGATGTTGTTTTATTTCGACAGCCATATCTTCGGATGCTTTTTGGCCGATTTCCTCCTCGGAAGAAATCGCCTCAAAAATCATCTCGAATATATTGTCTGTTAATTTTTAACATCTACTTAGATTGTTGAGAATTCGAAAATTATAAGTTGGCGGTAAGGCTTATCGGGAGCCACTGTTTGGGGTGGGAACTCCGGACGGTTGGGAGCGTCGGGGCATCCCTGGCACTCGATTGCCACGCCGTCGTAGTCGTGATAGCGGTGGCCGGAGATGCTTTCGCGGGAGCCTTCGAGCCAGTTGCCGGTGTAGACTTGCACGGCGGGCTGGGTGGTGTAGACCCGGAGCACTCGTCCCGATTTGTCAGAGGCCAGCACGGCGGCCTCGTTTACGACTCCCGGTTCGTAGCCGTCGATAATCCAGCAGTTGTCGTAGCCTTTACCGTATCGCAGAGCCGGGAAATCGGCGTGAATGTCGGCGCCGAGTTCCTTGGCCACGGTGAAATCCATCGGGGTGCCTTCGACAGGAGCCATCTCGCCTGTGGGCACGAGCGTGTTGTCGGTGGGTAGCCAGCGCGAGGCGTTGAGCCACAAGGTGTGGGCCAGCGCCGAGCCGGAGTCCTCGCCGTTGAGGTTGAAATATGCGTGGTTGGTGAGGTTGACTATCGACGGGGCGTCGGCCGATGCTTCGAGTGTGAGCTCGAGCGAGTTGTTATCGGTCCAGCGATATGTAGCCGTGGCGACCAGGCGCGCCGGGTATCCCTCCTCGCCGTCGGCCGACGTGTAGGTGAATCTCACCGTGTCGTCGGAGATTTGCTCCATATCCCATATGCGGTTGGCAAACCCTGTGGGGCCGCCATGGAGGGCGTTGGGGCCGTTGTTTAGGGCAAGCTGATATTCGATACCGTCGATAGAGAAGCATCCGCGCGCTATACGGTTGGCATACCGGCCCGGGATTTTTCCCATGCACGGGCCGTCGTCGAGATAGTCGGCCGGGTCTTTGTATCCGAGGGTCACGTCGGCCAGATTGCCGTCGCGGTCGGGCACATTGATGCTCACGATGCCTGCGCCTACGTTCGACAGCACCACATATGCTCCGACAGCATTTTTGAGAGTGATATATTTAATTTTATCTATCCGGCTCATATGTTTCTTACGTGTTTCTCCCAAGCCCAAGCCGAAGCAAGAGTCTCGTCGAGGGAGCGGCGAGCTTTCCACCCGAGTTCGCTGTTGGCCAGCGAGGTGTCGGCCCACACGGAACATACGTCGCCGGTGCGGCGCGGCGCCATTTTATAGTTGAGTTTGAGGCCGTTGACGCGCTCGAAAGTGTTCACCAGCTCGAGCACGCTCACCGGGCGGCCCGTGCCGATATTGAAGATTTCGTATTTTTCTTCCATTTTTCCGCCGACCATGCGGTTGATAGCGGCGACGTGGGCTTCGGCGAGGTCGACCACATCGATGTAGTCGCGCAGGCAAGTGCCGTCGGCGGTGGGATAGTCGGAGCCGAAGATGCTGAGACATTCGCGTATGCCTGCGGCAGTCTGGGTGATGAAAGGCACAAGGTTATTGGGCACGCCACGTGGCAGTTCGCCGATAAGGGCGGATGGGTGTGCGCCGATAGGGTTGAAATATCGAAGGGCTATGCCGTCGACGCCATCGTAGGCGTGGCAGCAGTCACGGAGGATATCTTCGCACATCTGCTTGGTGTTGCCGTAGGGCGATGTGGCGGGCTGGCGTGGCGATTGCTCGGTCACGGGCAGGGCGTCGGGTTCGCCGTAGACAGTCGCGCTCGATGAAAAGAGGATATTGGGGCGGCCGTATTCTTTCATCAACGCGCACACGTTCATGAAAGAGGTGAGATTGTTCATGTAATATTTCAACGGTTCGGCCACCGATTCGCCAACAGCCTTGAAGGCCGCGAAGTGAATCACGGTGTCGAATTCGTGGCGGAGGAACACCCCGCGGAGGGCCTCGATGTCGCAAGTGTCGACTTGCTCAAAGGCTATGTCGCGTCCGGTGATTTGCTCCACGCCTTTAATAGCCGAGGCCTCGGAGTTGGAAAAATTGTCGACTACTACCACATCGTAGCCGGCTTCGATAAGGGCCACGCAAGTGTGGGTGCCGATATATCCGGCACCCCCGCTCACGAGCACAGTCTTGTTTCCTGTTTTGTTCATTATGTCAGATTGTCAAATAAAATCGTAAGTTACGATGATTAGAAAGATATTGTAATCACGGTGTAGGGACGCACGGCTCGTGCGTCCGCGTAAATATCATTAACACAATTAATTAA
>VSNE01000048.1:8723-12053 GCA_009774155.1 Lachnospiraceae bacterium | reverse complement strand
GGCTTGGAGGTAACCGCGTCATCAATATTTACCACAACCAGCCACAGCAGCACCGCCGCAATTACAGAAAGGATTTTCAGCAACAGGTTATTGAAGATTTTTGTTTTCATTTCTGTTCCGTCCTTTCCATATTTTAATTTTCCGTTTTTCCTCAGGCTTAATCTGAAGCTTTAATAACTGCTCCCTTAACTGTTCCTGTGTCAGATTGCGCAAAATCCTCCCGTTTTTTGCTATGGAGACAGATCCTGTCTCCTCCGATACTACAATTGTCAGAGAATCACTGACCTCACTGATGCCCACTGCCGCCCGATGCCTGGTTCCCAGCGCTTTGCTCAGGTTCATATTATCGGAAAGGGGCAGATAACAGGTAGCCGAACGAATCCGATTTCCGGACATCAGCACCGCCCCGTCGTGCAGAGGGGTGTTTTTTTCAAAAATATTCAGAATCAACTGTGAGGATACAAGAGAGTCCACTGCAATCCCTGTACGTTCATAGTCCTGCAGGCTGACGCTCTGTTCTATTACAATCAAGGCTCCTGTTCTTGCCTTTCCCATCTCAAAGCATGCTTTTACAAGCTCGGTGATCGTCCTGTCGGAAATCCCCTCTTCCTCCCTTCTGGAGCTTTCAAAGGGCATAATGGATGTCAGAATATTCTTCTCCCCCAATTGCTCCAGCGCCCGTCTTAGTTCCGGCTGAAATACAATGATCACCGCTGTAATTCCAAGGCTGAAGAAATTTTCCGCAATCCAGAGGATTGTATTCATATGGAATACAGCCGCAACCGCAAGAAGTGCCAGTACAACAGCAAAGCCTTTCAGCAAAGTCCACGCGCGGGTAGACTTAATCCATATCATAAGCTGGTAAATGATAAAGGATAAAATGATAATCTCCGCCACGTCTGTTTTTGTGACATTCAGTGCATCCAGTGAAATATACTGATTCAACTGTTCAAGACTCATTTTTTCACATCCTCTCTCAGCAAAATTTTGTAACCGCCCAGCCACGCTGGTGGAATTGTAACAATTTTTTCGGACTAATGCCTTCTTCTGTTATTTTTATGTCTGGAATTAATCTTTTTTACCTTTTTTTCCGGAACGGCAATTGACATCTTCGGAACCGCTTTTACATAATAGTAATATTCATCATCCTCAAACTGTGTATATTCTGTCCGGGAATAGTCAACATTGAACGCAAAAAACTCCACAATCAGCGCAATTCCCACTGCAGCCAGAGTTTCCAGCATCAACGGGCCAATCGGCACATCCACCTCCATCACAAGGGCGCCGAGCAGAAACAATACCACATTGGCTACCGCCCCTGTACCGATAGCAAAATACCAGGCATAATCCACATTCATCCGGCGGACTGCATATACAATCATCAGTGTAAGGGCAAACACCAATATAGTTAAAATGACATTTTTATTATTCAGTACATTTTCAACCAGATAAGTAAGCCGGGAAATCATCTGCTCGGTATCTGAACTGGACAGCATCGTTGTATTATTCTTCATATAATACATCAGATTATAAACAATAATGCCGAATGCCATCGGTACTGCGCAGACCGGACCGCCGGTCAGTCCCAGCGTCAGAGGAAGCGCATAGGGTATGTTCAGAAAAAATGCAGCCGGCGTCAATATCAGAACATATCCATACCCGGGAGCAATCCGAAAATAAATACCGTACATAATAAACAGAAGCCCCACGGTCATGGCAAATACTTCCAGGGACAGGGCAAATGCATGGACGCAGATAAGTATTGCGCCGAAAACAGCGATCATATTTACCGGGAGGAAGGAGCAGAGAAGCGCAAGCAGCAGAGACACCTCCGGTCCCGCAAGCTTCTCCATAAAACCGACCTGCTTGTTAATCAGCAGGAATGCCGAAAAGGCAAATGCAAATTTAACAGCAGGAATCAAATAGATATCATATTTGGAATAAAAAATTTTCAAGCGCTGTTTCATCTCAAGTAAAGCCTTCATTTCTCTGTCTCCTCCATGAATGCTCCGGATGCCGTACTTTTCTCCTCATAGGCATAGATATCCGAAATTTTCTGAAGCGTATGGGAATAGCCGCCCACACTCTTTTTAGCCATATGATAACGGTAACTGCATACTCCATACAAAATGCATCCGTACGCTGTAATCACGGCCGCATAAAGCATAAGAAAGGTCCTGCCCAGGCTTTTCAAGTCCATTTTATGAATGTTATCCAGAAGATATTCCATATTACATGCGCCCCAAAGCCCTACGCAGAGCAAAAAACTGACCGTCATGAAAAACCATCCCCACAATAACTGAAGGCTGATGTAATCATGCCGGAAATATCGAGTTATCTTTAGCTTTTTCTTATCCTCCTTCTTCTCATAAAGAGAGGCTTTTGTCATCAAAATTACTTTTTCTTCATTTATCATATAAGCAGTCTCCACCTCATATACACCATAGTATAACACAATTAACAACCTCTTCCAACACAAATGCATAAAAAAAATACAGTTTGGGCTCCATTTTCCTTTAGCACTCTGGCCGCTTCATCTATTGTACTTCCCGTTGTATAAATATCATCAACTAATATAATATTTCTGTATGAAATACTGCCCTTTGGCACTGAGAAGGCGCCTTTCAGGTTAGCCAGGCGCTCCTGGTCATTCAGATCCTTCTGTGCACGAGTCCTTCTGACCCTGCGAAGAAGCGTTTCATCTGCCGGAATACCGCATCTTTTTGAAAGCTCCCTGGCAAGCAGCGCGGCCTGATTGTATCCCCTTTTCCTTTTTCTGGACCAATGCAGAGGAACCGGGACCAGAACATCCCCTTTCCAGAAAACAGCTTCCCGCGCACATTTTCTCAGAATCTCCTCCGCATAAAAAGCGGCATATTCCCTCCGTCCCCCATATTTATATCGGGTAATGGATTCCCGCATAACCTGATCATAGACAAACGGAGCTTTTCCCTGAAGAAACACATGCCGTTTCCTGGCACAGTCCTGACAGTATTCCTTCTCGTCAGAAAGCAGCGGCTTCCCGCATTTTCTGCAGGAAGGCTCCCGTACATAAGGGAGCCTCGTCCGGCATATCCTGCAGGCCAGTTCTTCCGGCTCTTCCACCGCCTCATGGCAGACAGGGCATCTGCGCGGAAACAAAAGCCCCGCAACATCAATCTTCACGGCCTTCCACCTCCCATATTCTTTCCATAAGCCCGCTGTGTCTCGCCTGTTCACTGGCATTGGCAATCATCCTGGAAAAGGTCTCCTTACTGCCCACAAGAGTCACGCAGGAACGCGCCCGAGTTACCGCCGTATAGAGCAGATTCCTGTTCATAAGCATATGAG
>VSNE01000048.1:0-8713 GCA_009774155.1 Lachnospiraceae bacterium | reverse complement strand
TCATCAGCGGCTTCGGTCCCGTCAGCAGCGGCAGCACAACTGCCGGATACTCACTTCCCTGGGACTTATGGATCGTAACCGCATAGGACAGCTCCAGCTCGTCCAGCTGTGAAAATTCATAGACCACCATCCGGTACTCGTCAAAGAGAACCTCCACGGTCTCCGCCGTCAGATCAATACATTTGATCACTCCCATATCCCCGTTAAAAATTCCTGTTCCTTTGTCCACGGCAATTCCGTAGCGGTTTCTGGCTTCCCATTCAATCTGGTAATTATTCTTGATCTGCATGACCTTGTCGCCTTCCCTGAAAAGCCCCCGGAGCGTCTCCTTCTCTGTTTTATCCCCGGACGGCGGATTCAGATATCTCTGCAGAATTTCATTCAGCCGTTCCACGCCAAGCGCGCCCTTTCTCATAGGCGTCAGCACCTGGATATCGTAGGGCTTCGCGTGTACATAGGGAGGAAGCTTTTCCTGTATCAGCGCCAGCAATACCCGGATAATGATATTCGGGTCCTGTCTTTTTAAAAAGAAAAAATCTCTGCTTTTATTATTCAGTTCCACCGGTTCACCACGGTTAATTTTATGCGCGTTGACAATAATGTCGCTCTGAGCCGCCTGGCGGAATATCTTTGTCAGCATAACTACATGATACTTTTCAGATCGGATTATATCCTTCAGCACGCATCCTGGTCCCACGCTGGGAAGCTGGTTGATATCCCCGACCAGAATCAGGCGGGTTCCCGCACTGACTGCCCGGAGAAGGGAATGCATCAGGAAAATATCCACCATGGACATCTCGTCAATAATAATCACGTCCGCCTCCAGGGGATTTTCTTCGTTTCGCTCAAAAGCCGCACCGTTCTGTCCCTCAGCCGGACCTCCTGACAGCTCCAAAAGGCGGTGGATGGTCAGCGCCTCATATCCGGTCGCCTCCGTCATGCGTTTGGCCGCCCGTCCTGTGGGCGCTGCAAGAAGAATCTCCATCTCCTCTGTCTCAAAATACCGGATGATTGCATTGATCGTTGTGGTCTTGCCGGTGCCGGGGCCTCCGGTAATAATCAGAAGCCCGTTTTTTACGGATTCCACCACTGCCTGTCTCTGCATCTCGTCCAGTTGAATCAGGGAATGCTCCTCCACCCTTTTCAGCTTATCCAGAATCTGTTCTTCTTCCATCTCACATTCCAGATTCAGGTCATGAAGCATCCTGGCCGTATTCAGCTCCATATAGTAATATCGGCTGTAAAATACCAGCGTTCTCTGTTCCCGTTCCTTGATAACCAGCTTTTGATCCATGCACAGATTTAAGATCTGTACATGGATCTCCTCCTCCTCCACCCGGAGCAGCTCTACGGCACGGCGGAGCAATATCTCTTTTGGAAGGCAGGTATGGCCTTCCCCTGCGGCCTGAAGAAGCACATAAAGCAGCCCGCTCCTTATCCGGTAGTCTGAATTCGTATGTATTCCAATTCTTCCTGCAATCTCATCCGCGGCCTTAAAGCCAATGCCGGAAATCTCATCCGCCAGCCGATAGGGATTTTCCTGTACCACCTGATAGGTGCCGGAGCCGTATTTCTGATAAATTTTCACTGCCAGAGACATGGAAATCCCATACTGGGTAAGAAACATCATGGCCTGGCGAAGCTCTTTTTTGTCCTCTAACTGCTCTGCGATCTCCATGGCCCTGCGCTCACTGATCCCCTTCACCTCTGCCAGCCGCTCCGGCTCCTCCTCAATGATCCGGAACGTGTCTTTTTTGAAACGCCTGACAATACGCGCCGCAAGCGCCGCTCCTATTCCTTTTACGGCACCGCTCCCCAAATACCGCTCCATTGCAGTCTCGTCCTCCGGAGCAAGTACCTCATACCGCTCTACCTGAAGCTGTTCCCCGTACAGCGGGTGTTCCTTCATCGCCCCGCTCACCTGAACAAACTCTCCTTCTGCCAGCACAGAAAAGCTTCCCACACAGGTCAGTTCCTCTTCTCCTGATATCAATTGGAATACTGTATATCCATTGTCATTGTTCCGGAATACAATATGCTCCACATACCCTTTTCGTATTTCCATGCTCTACTCCATGCTCATACAAAAGGACATGACGAATACGCCATGTCCCCACATCACTTTCTATTAGTCACTAATCATCTTCAAGATGGCTTCCGGATAAGGCCTCCACATATTTACCCGTTCCAATGGCCACACATTTCATCGGGTCCTCCGCAGTCATAGTATTAATACCTGTCTTAGACTCCAGCAGCTCTTCCAGACCGCGCAGCAACGCGCCCCCTCCGGTCAGTACGATACCGCGGTCAGCAATATCTGCGGTCAGCTCAGGCGGGGTACGCTCCAGCACGCTGTGAACCGCTTCCACAATCTGGGAAGTCGCTTCCTTCAGCGCTTCCTCTGTCTCCTCTGAAGTAACCGTAACCGTTTTCGGGAGACCCGTAACCAGATTACGTCCCCGGACATCAATGCTGTCCACCTCCGCTCTCGGATAACAGCTTCCCACTTTAATCTTGATATCCTCTGCGGTTCTCTCACCGATCAGAAGATTATGTTTTTTACGCATATAGCGGACAATGGCTTCGTCAAAATCATCCCCTGCAATCTTGATGGAAGTACTCACCACAGTTCCTCCCAGGGAGATAACGGCAATATCCGTTGTACCGCCTCCGATATCCACAATCATGTTGCCGCATGGCCTGGAAATATCAATCCCCGCGCCGATCGCTGCTGCAATCGGCTCTTCTATAATAAACACCTCACGGGCGCCGGCCTGAAAAGTAGCGTCCTCTACCGCTTTTTTCTCCACCTCGGTAACCCCGCTGGGAACGCAGACCGCAATCTTTGGTTTACGGAAGGTCTTCTTGCCGACTGCTTTCTGAATAAAGAACTTCAGCATTTTTTCAGTAACCGTGTAATCAGAAATCACTCCCTGACGGAGCGGACGAACTGCCACAATATTGCCCGGCGTACGTCCCAGCATCAGACGCGCCTCCTCGCCAATTGCTTTGATTTTATTTGTATCTCTGTCGAATGCCACGACAGACGGCTCTTTCAACACAACGCCCTTGCCCTTGATATATACAAGGATACTGGCTGTTCCCAAGTCAATTCCAACATCTGTTCCTGCCATGCTATGTTCTCCTTTCGTTCTTCTCATCTATTTAAAATATAGCATATTCTGTCTTTGTCAAGGGTCAGGGACTAACGACCCTATGTATCTTTCATCAGGGAAAGCAATGGAAAATCTGCTTATCCTTCACTGCGTGAAATCTGCAGAAGCTGCCTCTGCAACTTCTGACAGATTACATTATACCCAATTTTCCACAAAAAGCCAACCCTTTATTTAACTTAATTCTGCGATGCGGGACACCCCCACATAAATCTCTGATATTTTGTACCAGGTGGGATAGTTTACAATCCCGGTTACCGGAAGACCGAAAATAGACTGGAATTTTTCCACTGACGCTCTGGTCGCCGGACCGAAAATACCGTCTGCCGCGATTCTTGGAAGAGCCGGATAGGATTCTGAAATAACATTCAGCTGCTCCTGCATCTGCTGTACCTTTGCTCCGCTGGCTCCTTCCGCCAGTTCATACCCCGGCCAGGAGGACGGCACGCCCGAAATCTCCACCGCCGTATTGATATAGATACTGTCCCCGTAATAATACCGAAGTATCTCCACCGCCGAATACCCTTGTTCTCCCAGGCTCTGCGCTCCCCACTGACTCATCCAGTTAGGGCAGGTGACTCTCCTTCCGTCACAGTACTGCGTCAGAATCGGCTGCTTCACATTTGGCCTGGACAAATAGCTACCGTACATTTCATCTACCACGTTGGAAATATTCTGGTAAATATTCCTTCCTGCAATCCATTTCTGATCAAAAGCAGTGGAGGAAGTAATCGTAAAATCATAGCCCTTGTTTCTGTACCACTCCGTATAAACCCGGTTCAGCACAAATGACATAATCGCCAGTACATTGGCGCGGATTGCCGAATCCGTCCATGTGGCATAAATCTCACTGGATGCCACATTTTTAATATAGTCCCGGAAACGAATCCAGTAATTCTGCGCGCTGGCATCTGTGGGAACCCCGTCATGTACAATCACATATTCCGGTACCACCACCCTGCTTAATACAATCTCCCCTGTTTCCGTGGTAGGTTTAATCTCAGATTCCGCAATTTTCGGCGGATAAGTGCCGAATAACGTATGGGGACCTATTACAATCCGTTCAAAGCCTTCTGTGGGGGTTGCCGACTGCATCTGAATCTCCTGGATGGCAATCACCCCCGGAAGAATCTCTGTGCCGGCCACCTCTGCATCCTCATAGCCGTCAGCATGGACCCGAACCGTATATTCCGCATAGGGCTGTTCCTCCGAAAACTGCGTACTGTACTCCAGATTCGGAGCCGGCAGGGAAATAATCTCTGTCATTCCTGACTCATCCGTCGTGTAACGGCGCGTCTCACTCTCCGGATCTCCTTCATAGGTAATCTCAACTTCCGCCCCCTGAACGGGTCTTCTCGTCCGCTCCGCAACCAACCTCACCTGGAGCTGTCCCCGGGCTGCCGGAAGTCCGGACGTATTTTCAAATTCATTGTCAGGCATAAAAGGACCTCTTTATTTATGATTTCTATAAAATATATGAATGAGGCCTATTTTCATTCCCTATTTGTCACCGGCCCTATACAAGCTTCTCCAGACATTCCAGCCAAAGTCTTGCGCATGCATCGCTTGGCATACGCAGATCTCCCCTTGGCGATACTGCTACCGTACCTACCTTCGGACCGTCCGGCAGACAGGAACGTTTAAACTGCTGGGCAAAGAAACGGCTGTAGAATATTTTGAGCCATTTCAGAATCGTCTCATTATTATACTCCCCGGCAAATGCAAGCTTTGCCAGATAATAAATCTTATCCGGCGCAAATCCAAAGCGGAGCATATAATACAAATAAAAATCGTGAAGCTCATAAGGCCCCACCAAATCCTCTGTCTTTTGAGAGATAGCTCCGTTTTCCGGCGGGAGCAGCTCCGGGCTCACCGGGGTGTCCAAAATATCCAGAAGAATCGCCGCCAGTTTTTCATCCCCGCAGGTATCTGCATAATAGCGGACCAGATGCCGGACCAGGGTCTTTGGAACCGAAGCATTTACCCCGTACATGGACATATGATCTCCATTATAGGTCGCCCACCCAAGCGCCAGCTCAGACATATCACCGGTTCCGATCACCATGCCTTTGGTCTGATTTGCCACGTCCATCAAAACCTGGGTACGCTCCCTCGCCTGGGAATTTTCATAAGTAATATTATGCACGCTTCCGTCATGCCCGATATCCCGGAAATGAACCGTTACCGCCTCCCGGATATCCACCTCCCGAAGCTGTGCTCCCAGTCTCCTGGTCAGCTCACAGGCATTCGTATACGTACGATCCGTAGTTCCAAAACAGGGCATTGTTACCGCAGTAATACAGCTTCGGTCCAGACCAAGGTAATCCGCCGCCTTTGTCGCCACCAGAAGCGCCAGCGTGGAATCCAGTCCCCCTGAAATACCAATGACCACACTCCGGCAGTTCGTGTGCTCCAGCCTTTTCTTCAGTCCCATTGCCTGAATGGTAAAAATCTCTTCACAGCGTTTTTCCCGCTCCTCCTTCCGACTTGGGACAAACGGAGCCTTATCAATGAACCGTTCCGGCGGCACATCTGCGGATTTCATGGAATATTCCACAGTCAGATAGGAACAGGTATCCTCCTGTATCTCATATGTTGATATTCTCCTGCGCTCTCCAACCAGACGCTCTACATCCATATCCCCGTAAATGGTATCATTAAAGAACCTTCGGGATTCCTTCAGAAGAGTCCCGTTCTCGCAGATCAGATGATGTCCTCCAAAGACCAGGTCTGTGGAGGATTCTCCCTCTCCCGCGCTGGCATAAATATAACCGCATACCAGACGGCCCGACTGGCTTTTTACCAGTTCCCTGCGGTATGTGTCCTTTCCTGTAATCTCATCGCTGGCCGACAGATTTACAATCACCGTCGCTCCCTGCATGGCATGGCGGATGCTGGGAGGATTCGCAGCCCACACATCCTCGCAGATTTCAGCCGCCACAACCAGATGCGGCATATCCGCACAGGTAAAAAGAAGATTCGTCCCAAAGGGCACCGGTTCCTCCTGCTGCCATTCCACAAATGTATACTCTGCAGGAGCCTTTGTAAAATGACGCGCCTCATAAAATTCACTGTAGTTCGGAATATGCGTCTTAGGAACCAGGCCTAGCAGTTCTCCGTCTGAAAAAGCGGCCGCCACATTGTACAGCTTCCCCTGTACTTCCATGGGAAGCCCCACAAAGAAAAGTCCGTCCATCCCTGCGCTGGCATCCACAATCTGCTTAAGAGCCGTCTGGGCCTCCCTAAGCAGAAGCTCCTGTAAAAACAAATCTCCGCATGTATATCCGGTAACGCACAGCTCCGGAAATACAACTATTCTTGCCCCGTTCTGCCATGCCCTCTGCATCAGGCGGATAATCTCCTGTGCATTATATTCTGTATCGGCCACTTTAATTTTCGGTGCCAGAGCCGCGGTTTTCACAAATCCGTACTGCATCCTATTTACTCCTTTTTATAATTGTTTTTAAGTCTTCCGTCGTGAATTCATATGCCGTATTGCAGAAATGGCATTTTATCTCCACCGGCTTTCCTTCCTGTATCATCTCGTTCAAGTCCTTCCTTCCGATGCTGGCAATAGCTTTTTCCACCCGCTCCTTACTGCAGCCGCAGAAAAACCTTGTATCTGTCTCTTCCAGAATTTTCGGCTCAAGCTCTCCGAGGAGCTCCTTAAGCATCTGTTCCGGGGAAATTCCTCTGTCCAGGCAGGAAGTGACGGATTCCATCATGGTCAGCTTTTTCTCCAGCTTATCAATCACCGCATCCTCCGCAAAGGGCATAAGCTGGATAATAAACCCGCCGGCCTGCTTTACTGTATTGTTTCTCTCCATCAGCACACCCAGGCCCACGGAAGAAGGCGTCTGCTCCGAATTGGCAAAATAATAGGTCAGATCCTCAGCAATCTCTCCTGTCTTAAGTTCAGTCTGTCCAATATATGGCTCTTTCATGCCCATATCCTTTATGACGCTCAGGATTCCCAGGCCAAGAGCGCCCCCCACATCCAGCTTGCCTTTTGCATTGGGCGGCAGCATCACGCCCGGATTTTCCGCAAATCCTTTTACGTCCGCATGGGAATTGGCTGTTACGGTCAGACCGCCAATTGGTCCGCTGCATTTAATCTGAAGCGTAAGGATATCCTCCGCTCCCTTCATCATAGCGCCCATCATGGCTCCTGCCGTCAAGAGCCTCCCAAGGGCCGCCGTAGCCACCGGGCTGGTGTTGTGCGCCTGTCTGGCTGTCTCCACAATATTTCTGGATGTAATGGCAAACGCGCGGATCTGACCGTCCGCCGCAGTTGCCCGCACAATATAGTCTTTCATATGCTGTTCTCCTGTTCCTCTTTTCTCCGGCAGATGACGCAGACCCGTTCCGAGTCCTCTCTGGCAGGCTCCCAGGTAAATGCATCATAAATGTGCAAAAGCCTAAGTCCTGACCTTTCCACCAGCGTTTTTACTGTATCCAGCGTATATGCGCGCTGATAATGACTTTCTTCATATTTTCTATAGTAATCCGATTCCTCCCGAATGAAAAGCGTCAGATTGTATTCATTGAGCCTTTTACTTTCATCATAATAATTTTCCCATATGAAGCTTCCTTCCTCACGGTTCTCTGCAATCGTCTGTTCCCCTAATATTTCCCGGTACTTATATTCCGTATTCAGATCAAAAATAAACAGTCCGCCATAATCCAGATAATTCCTTGCCGCCAGAGTAAGAATCCCCAGCAGCTCTTCCTCCTCCAGTATATAGTTCATGGAATCACAGATGCTGATAATAGCGCGGACCGTCCCGTACAGCTCAAATTTTCTCATATCCTGGCAAAGATAGAGGATATCATGTCCTGACTGCTCTCTTTTTTCCATGGCAGCCCCCAGCATTTCCTCCGACATATCAATGCCGATCATATCATATCCCGCATCTGCCAGAAGCTCCGTCATAATACCCGTCCCGCATCCAAGATCCAGAACAAGTCCGTCATAAATTCCGTATTCCTGTAAAAGTCCTTTCAGATAAGCTCCCCACTCTTCATAGGGTATATTATCCATGAACAAATCATAAACCATGGCAAAGCCTGTGTATGCGTCCATGATCCGTTTCCTCCTTATCTGCGAAAAAAAACGGGGGTTGCAAGAACCCCCGCCCATCTATCTTACACTTAGTTATTGCTGCTTAGATATTTTTCAATATTTTCTATGGCAGCTATCTCATCACTGCCTTCTGCAGATACTACTACAGATTCCCCAGCAGATAATCCCAAAGTCATCATTCCCATAATACTCTTTGCGTTTACCTTTTTGTCACCATTCTCTACGTAAATCTTGCTTTCATACTGGCTTGCCACCTGAACTAACAGCGCTGTCGGCCTTGCTTCCAGTCCATCAGCAATCTGAATGGTAATGGGTTTTTTAATCATATTACTCCTCCTTACACACACGTAACTTCTCTGCGATAAGACTCAGCTTACGCAAACGATGATTCACCCCGGGTTTTCCAACCTTCGGCGACAGCATATCGCCCACTTCCTGCAGGCGTGCATCCGGATGG
>VSNE01000479.1:1250-2817 GCA_009774155.1 Lachnospiraceae bacterium | reverse complement strand
GTGTGGTAAGTAAGGAACCTTCCGGGCGTACTGTTTTAGGAAGTCCAAAAAATGACTTCGGTTCCTCCTGCTTCTTTTTCATTGCCCTTATTTCTCTTACGGTGGTTTCCTGCGTTACTTTCTCCAGTTCCTCGTCGGGAAGTCCCAGCATCTCCTGTAATTTGCTTACGCCCATCCCGATGTACTTCTCCGCCATGTGTTCCCCGCCGTCAATGGAAAAGCGGGCGTTAATTGCCATAAAGCGGCTTGCGCTGGAAGTGCTTAAGCCGTACTCGCCTTTTGCAAATTCCCATATGCTTTTATAGCCGTCCTCCGTGAAAAGTGCGTTTTCGCTGATCTGCCGAAGAAAGTAACCAACCATAAAAAAATCTTCGGCGGCGTCCTCCAGGTGGCTTCTTATGCCTGCTTTTAAGTCCTGGTATTTCACTTCTTATCCCTCCTTGTCTATCTGGTTTCTTTGCCCTCTTACGCCTGGCTTGTCCGCGTTTTTGCTTCCGCGCCGGGCTTCTGGCCTGCTAAAAAGTTAGCAATCAATTTGTAAACGGCTTCGGTTTTTCCAGTGGGCGGTATGATCCGCCCCTCTATGCTTTTAAGCTCCGTACCGTCTGCTAAAATGTGTTTAATCATCCGGCACCCTCCTTTATGCTGTAGCCGTCGCCCTTGTTGCACTTTCGTTGAACGAAAGTTTTTCTCCAAAAAAAATGAAAAGAAATTCCCGCTCGTTCATCCTGGTAATTTGTGCAATAGTAACCATCTCTGAAAGTTTAAAATCTCCTTCCGGCTTTTCGAGCTTTGTTGTAAGCGTTGCGGGGGAAATGTGCATTTTCTCCGCTAATAATTTCCGGTTGAGGTCGTTGTCAATAAGTTTCTTTTCAAATTCCTTTACGTTGGCGATCATCTTGTTTCCTCCTTCCTCTTTCGTCAAACGAAAGTTTTTACAATGCTTACTATAACACCCTCCGTTCAAAAAATCAATAGTCAAACGAAAGTTTTTTAATGTTGGCTTGAAATATTTTGAGGTCAGACGAAAAAAATCTTGTTTTTTGCTTAAAATGTGGTATTATAGACTTATCAAATTGGAAAGGGGGTTTAAGTAAATGGTAAGCGTGAACTATGCCGCAATAGGTCAGCGTATAAAAGAAAAGCGTAAGGAAGCCGGGCTTAATCAAAAAGAACTTGCCGCAAAGGTCGGGCTGTCTGAGGCCAGTGTGTCAAAGTATGAACACGGGAAGGTTGAAGACGCTACGCATAATATGCTAAACAAATTCGCGGACGTTCTTGGTGTTTCTATTGCCTGGCTTCTCGGCCTGGAAGAAAAACAAAAAGAAAACGCCTCTCTTTTATCAACTGAAGAAAAGCGGCTTGTTGACGGCTTCCGAAGCCTGAATAGGGCGGGCAAGGACTACATAATGCAAACTATGGATATTGCCGTTACTGCTTACAAAGATGATCCCGTGGCTCAAAAAAGGGAAGCGTAAGAAATGGCAAAAAGTACAAGTACCGAACCGAAGGAAAAATAACGTATTTAGAATTTTAGAAAGGAGTTTTACTATGGCAAAACCGGGAG
>VSNE01000479.1:0-1240 GCA_009774155.1 Lachnospiraceae bacterium | reverse complement strand
GAAAGCGGCAAATGCAATCTGTTATAAGAAAACGAAACAAAAAAACAAATAGCTTTTTAAAGAAGCTGTTTAAATTCTTCAAGTAAAAAAGGAAGCCCGCGCCGCCTATTGGTGTAAGCGGCGCGGGCTGGCTGGCTGCCATGTATAAACATTCCGAGCTATTTAATTATACATCAGCCCGCCGGAAAACACAAGTAAAAGGTAGGGCTATTTTTGCGCTTTTTTAAGGTGGTGTATTTATGAATAAAGGAAATATAAGCCAGGCTCCGGCTGCGTTCTCCCTGGATAATGTTGCCGATCTCTATATCCGGGTATCTACAACGGAACAGGCGGAAGAAGGTTATAGCGTCGGGGAACAAGAGGCCCGGCTCCGCTCCTACTGCTCCGCTATGGGCTTTACTGTAAACGCGGTCCATATAGATCCGGGGTACTCCGGGGCTACGCTGGACCGGCCTGGTATCAATAAAGTTATAAAGGATGTCCGGGCCGGTTATGTGAAAAAGGTTATTGTCTGGAAGCTCGACCGGCTCTCCCGGTCCCAGAAGGACGTGCTTGTCCTGCTGGAAGATGTCTTTTTAGAAAATGGCTGCAACTTCGTTTCAATTATGGAAAGTTTTGATACGGCTACGCCCTTCGGTCGGTGTATGGTCGGTATACTGGCGGCTTTCGCTCAAATGGAACGGGAAAATATAAAGCTCCGCACTATGATGGGGAAGCAAGCCGGGCTTAAGGAAGGCCGTTATTTCTCCGGACGCGCCCCTATCGGGTATCAATACCAAATGCAACAAAACGGCAAACTTGCCCTTATTGTAGATCCGTATACCTCTAAAGCCGTCCGGGATATGTTCCAGCTTTATGCCTCCGGGAAAAGCGAGAGCGCGGTTGCCGGGTATGTGCAGGAAAAGTACGGGCTATTCCCTGGGCTTGACCGCCACTCCGCCGTCGGGCGGATAAGCCGTATTATGCGTAATCCGGTTTATATGGGAAAAGTAAGAATGAAAGAAGAATGTTACGAAGGGCGGCACGATCCCTTGGTGGCTCCCGATCTATGGCAATCTGTCAATGATCGCTTAAGCCAAAACCTGCAGGCGTTCAAGCGCTCCTATGGCGAGTCGGACGGGCTGCTCTGTGGCCTTCTGTTCTGCGGGGACTGCGGCGCCCGGATGTCGATCCGCTCCTGGAAGAAAAAAAGCGGGGAAAGGGTAAAGAAATATATGTGCTACTCTGTAAGCCGTTCTAC
>VSNE01000478.1 GCA_009774155.1 Lachnospiraceae bacterium | reverse complement strand
TTAGCTATTTTTTGAAAGTTGTGTATAAGCAATTCCCCGGGTTGGCGGTTCTGTGGATAAAACTGCGGAAACCCAAGGAAAATGGTAGTTGCCATTTCCGGGCGCCTGTGATATACTCTGTACGAAAATGGGGTTTTTTAAGGGGTAACGGGTGCTTGGCAAAATGACAAATAAGATGTCGGAGGAACTGAAGCGTATGCTGTCCACAGAGGGTCTGCCGCTCTTTGAGCAGGCCGCTGTTTTCGCGGCGGTGGCGCACCGGGGAACTACCCGGAAGGGAAATAGGATTCCGTATCTGGCTCATCCAGTGGAAGCGGCGGCGATTATGGCGGAGATGACAGATGATCAGGAGCTGATTGCGGCAGCAGTGCTTCATGATGTGGTTGAGGATACAGAGGTGACGATTTCGGAGCTTCGGGAGTATTTTGGCGATCGCATTGCCTGTTATGTAGGCGGCGAGTCGGAGGACAAAAGGAGCTATCTTCCTCCGGAAAATACCTGGGTGCTGCGCAAGCAGGAGACTATTGATTTTCTGAAAAGGCAGGCGGACAGAGAAGCCAAGATGCTGGCTTTGGCGGACAAGCTTTCCAATCTTCGTTCAATTGCCCGGGACGTGGAAGTTCTGGGAGACAGGCTGTGGGAGCGTTTTCACCAGAAGGACAAGGCAATGCACGGCTGGATGTACCGGCAGATTGCAGAGGCGCTGCAGGAGCTTTCAGACTATCCGGCATGGAAGGAATATGATCGGCTGGTAAAGAAGGTATTTGGAGAAAGTTGATAGTAAGGGGGCTGTATTTCGGTACAGTCCCTTATTTTCCGGCCGGGTAACGGCCAATGAATAGAATAGAGGAGGACATAAGATGACACCATATTGTGAACTTGAAAAAGAGGAGCTGCTTGCCTTAAAACAGGAACTGGAAAAACAGTATGAGGATGCCAGAGGAAAAGGACTGAAGCTTGACATGTCCAGAGGAAAGCCTGCTTCCGAACAGCTGGATATGACGATGCCGATGATGGATATTTTCAACAGGGATTTTGACATGCACGATGAGAAAGGCGTGGATGTGAGAAACTACGGCAATCTGGAAGGCATCTGGGGAGCGCGCAGACTGCTTGGGGAGATGCTCGGTGTGGACCCTGAGCATGTCATCGTATTCGGAACAGCCAGCTTAAGCGTTATGTATGATACGGTTTCCCGTTCTGTAACACATGGCGTAATGGGAAGCACTCCATGGTGCAGGCTGGATAAGGTGAAATTTTTATGTCCGGTGCCCGGTTATGACCGTCATTTTGCAATTACCGAGCATTTTGGCATTGAGATGATCCCAATCCCGATGAATGAGGAAGGTCCGGACATGGATATGGTGGAGGAATGTATAAAGGACCCTGCGGTGAAAGGAATCTGGTGCGTGCCGATGTATACGAATCCTCTTGGCATTACTTATTCCGATGAAGTCTGCAGAAGGATTGCGGACTTAAATCCGGCCGCCGAGGATTTCCGTATTTATTGGGACAATGCGTACTGTGTGCATCATCTGTACGACGACAGACAGGATACTCTTCCGGATATATTGTCCATGTGCAGAGCCAACGGTAAAGAGGACATGGTGCTGGAGTTTGCCTCCACATCCAAGATCAGTTTTGCAGGAGCGGGCATCAGCTGTATTGCCGCGTCCCTGGGCAATCTGGAATGGGTAAAACATTCCATGACGATTCAGATTATCAGCCATGACAAGATCAATCAGCTCCGTCATGTTCTCTATTTTAAAGACTTAGACGGAATCAGGGAGCATATGAGAAAGCATGCGGCTATCATGCGGCCTAAGTTTGAGCTGGTGCTGGATACACTGGAGAGAGAGCTGGGAGGGCTTGGCATCGGAACCTGGACAAAGCCTCTGGGAGGATACTTTATCTCCTTTGATTCTATGGAAGGCTGTGCGAAGGAGATCGTTGCAAAGTGCAGGGAAGCGGGAGTGACTCTGACCGGAGCAGGCGCAACCTATCCATATAAAAAAGATCCCCATGACAGCAATATCCGTATTGCGCCATCCTATCCCACTCTGGAAGAGCTGAAGGTGACGGCAGAATTGTTTGTGCTGTGCGTGAAGCTGGTAAGCGTGGAAAAATTATTGAATAAGTAAGAAAAACCGTAAATTTTATTGCGCCCTTTCTCGACAGTATGATACAATAACAGGAAATTCGTGCTGTGAGGGAGGGCGTAATATGTTGGAAATAATAGAAAAGATAAATTCGGCAGTGAATAACTTTGTCTGGGGTGTTCCTGCTATGATCTGTATTATCGGAGTAGGACTTCTGCTGAGTGTCCGGACAGGATTTCTGCAAATCCGGGAATTTCCCTATATGTTAAAAGCGACAATCGGACGTATGTTCCATAAAAAGGAAGCGGA
Organism: Lachnospiraceae bacterium; assembly: GCA_009774155.1. Classification (GTDB taxonomy): domain Bacteria; phylum Bacillota; class Clostridia; order Lachnospirales; family Lachnospiraceae; genus Hominiventricola. The sequence continues at coordinate 27,956 of VSNE01000478.1, read as the reverse complement.
GGAAGGAGCTATGACCCCGTTCCAGGCCGTATGTACGGCGCTGGCGGCTACAGTGGGCACAGGTAATATTGCCGGGGTGGCAGGCGCTATCGCCATCGGCGGACCGGGCGCCGTGTTCTGGATGTGGGTGTCTGCGTTTCTCGGTATGTGCACCAAATTTTCTGAAGTAACGCTGGCTGTTCATTTTCGTGAGAAAAATGAGAAAGGCGACTATGTGGGAGGCCCCATGTATTATATTAAGAACGGGCTTGGCCCTCAGTTTATGTGGCTGGCGGTTATTTACTCCATACTTGGGATTCTGACCGTATTCGGCACCGGCAATGCGACCCAGGTAAATACGATTACGGCGGCAGTGGATTCGGCGCTTCTGAGCTACGGAATAATCAGTCCGGATATGACCCGTACGGTAAATCTGATATTAGGCATTCTGATAACGATTGTGGTTCTTCTGGTGCTGGTAGGAGGCATCCGCAGAATCGGACTGGTCACAGAGCGGCTGGTACCTTTTATGGCGGTTCTCTATGTGGCTCTGGCAGCGGGAGTCCTGGCGCTGAATGCCGGCAGGGTTCCGGGCGTGCTTGCGGTGATTGTGAAAAGCGCCTTCTCGCCTGCGGCTTTTACCGGAGGACTGATTGGGAGCATGTTTGCGAGTATGAAACGGGGTGTTTCCAGAGGTATCTTTTCTAATGAGGCAGGTCTTGGCACAGGCTCCATCGCCCATGCAACAGCAGATACGAGAGATGCGGTCCGCCAGGGATACTGGGGAATTTTTGAGGTATTTGCAGATACAATTGTTATCTGCACCCTGACTGCGCTGGTTATTCTGTGCAGCGGCGTGGAAGTGGGCTATGGAGCGGCTGCAGGCGCGGAGCTGACAATCAGCGGATTTACCTGTGTATACGGAAGCTGGGTATCTGTTTTTACAGCTCTTGCCATGTGCTGTTTTGCATTTTCCACAATTATCGGATGGGGGCTGTATGGAACCCGGTGCTGTGAGTTTGTATTTGGCATAAAATACAACAAGGTATTTATGATTATCTATTCTCTGATGGCCCTGGTGGGCGCTACTATGGATCTGGGGCTGCTGTGGAGTATTGCGGAAACCTTTAACGGGCTGATGGCAATACCGAACCTGATTGCATTGTTCCTGCTGTCGGGGACTGTAGTGAAGCTGGTGAAGGAGTATCAGAGAAAAGAAGAATAGGTGTTTTGATCCGGAAACGGGCGGCTCCCTTATGAAGCGGAGCCGCCCGTGTAAATATTAATTATATGACAGATATCAGCCGCTTAACTGTCCGGCCATATAGTTGATAAACTGCTGCGCCGTTCTGCCGGAGATTCCTCCGTGGCTTAATTCCCATTTGTTTGCCTCCGCACACAGCTCCTCATCCGTGCAGGTGATGGACGGGTAACGTCTGCGCAGCTCTCTGACAATAGTGAGGTATTCTTTTGGAGAGGGCTTGCCGTAGTAGATCGTCACGCCGAAGCGGGCAACCAGGGACAGTTTTTCCTGCATCGTATCCGAACGGTGCATACCGTTGTCGATCTGCATATCATCCCGGTCATTCCAGGTTTCTTTGATCAGATGCCGGCGGTTGGAGGTGGCATAGATCAGCACATTGTCCGGTCTGGTTTCCATACCGCCTTCAATGACTGCTTTGAGATATTTGTATTCAATCTCGAATTCCTCAAAAGATAAATCATCCATATAGATAATAAACCGGTAGTTCCGGTTTTTGACCTGGGCAATGATGCCTGACAGATCCCGGAACTGATGCTTGTAGATCTCAATCATACGCAGGCCCTGGTCGTAGTATTCATTTAAAAGCGCTTTGATGCTGGTGGATTTGCCGGTGCCTGCATCTCCGCAGAGAAGCACATTGTTGCAGGGGAGCCCTTTGATGAAGGCTTCTGTATTGTCAACCAGCTTTTTTTTCTGAAGCTCATATCCAATCAAATCATCCAATACGACCCGATCAGTATTGTTGATCGGCAGAAATTCCACGCCGTCCTCCAGGTGCTTGATGCGGAAGGCCCGGTTCAGGCCGAACATACCGACGCCGTAAGAGGCATAGAAGTCCGTCACAATCCGGAAAATCTCATCAGCGTCTGCCGCCTGTTCTATTTGTTCACTGACTGCCTGAACCTTCTCACTGACATTTTTATTGTACATTCGTTCTCTTTTCTGGATAGAATGATAATTGCAGACAGTAGTAAAGCAGTCAATACCTAATTCGTTTTCAATGGGGGCGAAATTAAAGTCAAACAGCTTTTTAAAGATATTAAAATCTCCCTTGGCAAAATGGTTTACCGTTCCATTATTGGCTCCTACCTTCTCGCTGGTGATGCTGAAAGAGTTTTCGTTGGTCAGCAGAATGAAGGTCAGATAGTTGTGCCACAGATTTTTGTCAAAACCATATTGAGTCGCCAGATCCAGCAGCGCTTTCATTTGTTCATAAATTCTCGTGGTGAGCTGCGCATTGCTGGCCCGTTTCAGCTCAAAATCTTCAAAAATCCCGGACAGCTTTAACAAAATGCTGTCCTCGCCAAGACTGCGGTACAGGATTAATTTTGCAACTTCTTTGTACATGAAAATAGCCCTCCTCCTCTGATGTATGATGTGACGGCGCACGTCTGACGCTTTTGTAATGCGCTGAGCATTATTTTATAAATATAAAGTAAACAAGTACAAGGATACCGAGTATGATACGGTAATAGCCAAAGGATTTGAAGTCATTTTTCTTAATGTAGCCCATCAGGAACTTGATAGCCAGAATGGATACGAAAAAGGCAGTCGCCATACCGGCCAGAAGGATTGCAAGCTCTGAACCGCTAAACGCAAATCCGAATTTTACAAGCTTTAAAAGGCTGGCCCCGAACATGACAGGAATGGCCAGGAAGAAACTGAATTCAGCAGCGATATAACGGGAAGCGCCTAAAAGTACGGCTCCAAGGATTGTGGCTCCGGAACGGGAGGTGCCGGGAATCAGTGCAAGCACCTGAAAAACGCCGATAAAGACGGCCATAGACCAGGTCAGATCTTCAAAGGATGTTACGCGAGGCCTTCTCTTTTTATTATAGTCTTCTACAATAATGAAAAGAATACCGTAAATAATCAGAGTGACGGCTACTGTCTGGTAGTTGTAAAACAGGGCATCCAGAGTATCATCAAAAGGAATGCCGATAGCGGCTGCCGGAAGAACTGCCACAAGAACCTTGAACCAAAGCGTCCACGTTTCCTTTTTAATCCAGCCCTTCTGGGGTGAGCAAAAAGGCCACAGTTTTGGAAAAAACAGGACTACGACAGCCAGGATAGCGCCAAGCTGAATGACCACATTGAACATCTCCAGAAATTCTTCCGATACATTCAGACGGACGAATTCCTCCAGAAGGATCATATGTCCGGTACTGGAGATAGGCAGCCATTCCGTAATGCCTTCTACAATACCAATTAAAATAACTTTTAGAAATTCCAGCATGTGTAAATACTCCTTATTAAAAATGTTTTGTTTCATTGTAACCATGTGGAGTAGAAAAGTCAATCTATGAACAATTACTTAACAAAAACGACAAAATGTGCTATGATACTTCAAAACCGTATTGGTTTCGGAAATCTGTGAGGGAGAAAGCTATGAAACAGCAATTGGTGGACAAATTTCTGGAAATCTATGGAGAAGGAGACGGGGTAAATGTCTACTTTGCTCCTGGAAGAGTGAATTTGATCGGTGAGCATACCGATTATAACGGCGGACATGTGTTTCCCTGCGCAATTACAATAGGAACATATGCAGCCGCAAGGAGAAGGGAGGATTCTGTCCTCCATTTTTACTCGCTGAACGATCCTGACCAGGGAATGGTCACGGCCTGTCTGGAGGATCTGGCATATCGGCGTAAGGACGGATGGGGAAATTACCCCAAAGGGGTGATTCAGACATTTCTTCAGAAGGGCTGTCAGATTTCGTGCGGCCTTGATCTTCTGTACTATGGAGATATACCAAAAGGGCTTGGAATCGGCTCTTCGGCGTCTCTTGAAGTGGTAACAGGGCTGATTCTTAAAGACATGGCGGGGCTTTCGGATATCAGTATGGCTGAGATTGCGCTTTTTGGACAGTTGGCGGAAAATGAGTATATGGGGATGAAGTGCGGAATTATGGACCCATTTGCCATTGCATTCGGGAAAAAGGATCATGCGATTCTCCTGGATACGAGTAATCTTTCTTATGTATATGCGCCTCTCCAGCTTGTACATGAAAAAATGATTATCACAAACAGCAAAAAGGATCGGGATTTTGTGGATGAACGGTACCGCGACCGCCGCGCTCAGTGCGAGGAGGCATTAAAAGAGCTTCAGACGGTTATCTCTATCCGTAATCTGAGTGAACTGACAGCGGAAGTGTTTGAGGAGGTCCAGGAGATGATCAAGAGCCCGGTCCGCATCCGCAGGGCGCGTCATGCGGTGACGGAGAATCAGAGGACGATTCAGGCGGCACAGGCATTGGAGCGCGGGGATATATGGGAATTCGGGCAGTTTATGAATGCTTCTCACCTGTCCTTAAAAGAAGATTACGAAGTGTCCTGTAAGGAACTGGATATCCTGGTGGAAGAGGCATGGAATATAGAGGGAGTCGTTGGTTCCAGGATGATGGGGGCAGGATTCGGCGGCTGTACCATCAGTATTGTGGAAGACAGTGCGGTGAGTGAATTTATAGACAGAGTGGGAAGAAATTATGAAAAAAGGACAGGGCTTAAGGCAGAGTTCTATGTAGTGGAAACCGGAAACGGAGCTGCAATTTTGTAGCCCCGTTTTTTTATTCCTGCGGGCAATGAGTCAAGCGGATGCAAAGCATCCATTTGACGAATGCCGCGGGGGTCAAATACCCCGCAGCTCTGCTGCGCTGCAAGTTTGATGCCCCGTCAGCCTGCTGCGGGGTTTTTGACTCTGATATCATATAGTAAAGTTTTGGGGAAATGTCTTAAGAAATCTTAATTCTGGAGCGGGGGACTCGCAAGAATTGTTTGGACATGATACACTTAGAAAAATGATACAGATGACAGAAGATACAGATAATAGGGCAGGTGAAAGAGCAAGATGCAGGAAAAACAGAGGATTTTGGTGGCGGATGACGAACCGGAGATTCGGGAAGTGCTTCGGATGATGCTGGGAAGTGAAGGTTATGAGATTCTGGAGGCCGGAAATGCGGCGGAAGCGGTGGCTCAGGCAGAGCAGGTGGACCTGGTGATACTGGATATTATGATGCCGGGAAAATCCGGCATTCAGGCATGTACGGAAATCCGGGAAAATACGAACGTCCCCATTCTGTTTTTAACCGCCAAATCCGGCGAACATGATAAGGTTCTTGGATTTTCGGCGGGAGGAGACGACTATCTGGTAAAGCCTTTTTCTTATATGGAGCTGCTGTCGAGAGTAAAGGCGCTGATTCGGAGATACAGAGTTTATCAGGAGTCCGAAAAGAGGACAGAAAAGCTTGTATTCTACCGGGATATTACCATTGATCAGGAGCTGCAGTCGGTTCAGGTGGGAGGCAGGAAAATTTCTCTGACAGAGATGGAATATCAGATTCTTCTTCTCCTTGCCTCCAATCCAAGGAAGGTATTTTCTGTAAAAGAAATCTATGAGACCATCTGGAAGGAAACCTTCTTCCCGAATTCCGGCAATACCGTTATGGTTCATATCCGGAATATCAGGCGGAAGCTGGAGAAGAACGGGAAATCTTATATCCAGAATATATGGGGAAGAGGTTATTGTGTTAATTAAAAAGAAAAAACGAAGGCGCAGGCTGACGCTGGAGCTGATACTGATGACGATTGTTTCGCTGGCGGCGGGAATTCTGTCTGCCAATGTGGTGGAGGATGTGGCATTTCAGTATTATATCAACCGGGAAAATCAGGAGGAAGATTATGAGCAGCGGGTATCCGAGAGCCTGGACAGTCTTCAGCGGTTTATCAGCAATCATCAGGTAACCAAGGATAATATGGAGCTTCTGTTTGACTGGGTGCAAAAAGAACACGGCATGTATATTATGTTCTATAAAGACGTGGAGGCTCTTATGGGATCTTATGAGGGCCTGGAAGAAGAGAATTCTGCCGGTAACGTCTATAGCCAGATTCGGTATTATGACGTGACGCTGATGGATGGAACGAAAATTAAGGCAGAGATAGATTTTTATGTCAATACCAAGTACTTTTATGTGATTGATATAGCGGGCTTTGCAATCGGCAGTATCGTGTTTATTCTGCTTTTGTTTCTGCTGATTCACCGGAAAATACGCTATATTAACCGTCTGGGGCAGGAGCTTAAGATTCTGGGCAGCGGAAATCTGGAATATCCTATGACGATCCGGGGCAGTGATGAGATTACCGGGCTTGCGGAAGGAATCGAGAACCTGAAGAACAATATTCTGGATCAGCAGCTTATGAAAGATGAGGCAGAAAAGGCTAATGCGGAGCTGGTGACTGCCATGTCCCATGATCTGAGAACGCCGCTTACTTCTCTGATTGGCTATCTGGAGCTTCTGAATATGCACCGTTATGAGGATGAGGAGCAGCTTTGCAAATACCTGGAGCATTGCAGGGAAAAAGCATTTCAGATGAAAAAAATGTCGGACCGGCTGTTTGAATATTTTCTTGTATATGGAAAAAGGGAAAACAATTACCAGTTCTGCCTTACTTCCTGCGAGGATTTGCTGGAGGATTTATGCAATGGTCAGTTTTTTGACTGGCAGGAGCAGGGAGGCTGCCTTGCATGTCAGATTGGAGAACTGACCGGGCAGGTTCTGGTGGACAGCGAATATCTCCAGAGAGTCATAGACAACCTGCTTTCAAATCTGAAAAAATATGGGGATATCCGCTATCCTCTGGAGATAGAGGCATCGGAACAGGAGCAGATGCTGAAAATATGCATACGAAATCATAGTCTGAGTCAGGAGAGTCAAAAGGAAAGCACTCAGATTGGGCTTCGGACCTGCCGGAAGATTATGGAGGAGCATAAGGGCGCATTTCGGTGGAGGCAGGACGGCGATTGCTTTGCCGTTGAGATGGAGCTGCCGCTGCAGAGGTGAGCCGTCAGCAATCATAAAAGCTTTATCATCTGCAAGGCCGCATAAATACCGGCCTTGCAAAAATTTACCGAAAAAATTAGCACTCAACTATTGACAGTGCTAACAATGCGTGTTATAGTCCGTATAGAACAAACAAAAACAATACAACAGCAGTTGAGAGGAGGGCGTATATGAATTTTCAGAAATTTACGCAGAAATCCGTTCAGGCAGTCAATGATCTGGAGAAGGTGGCTCTGGAATATGGAAATCAGGAGATTGAGCAGGAGCATCTGCTATACAGTCTGCTGAATCAGGAGGAGAGCCTGATAGCCAGACTGATAGCAAAGATGGATATAGACGCTGTCTTATTTAAGGAAAGGACAGAAGAGGCGCTGAATAAAAGAGTAAAGGTATCAGGAGGCCAGCCTTATGTGGGGCAGTATCTGAATAAGGCATTGATCAGCGCAGAGGACGAGGCAAAGCGCATGGGAGATGAGTATGTTTCCGTGGAGCATCTGTTTTTGTCTCTTCTGGATAACCCAAGTCCGTCAGTAAAAGCGCTGTTCAAGGAAAACGGTATCACCAGAGACGGATTTCTTCAGGCATTGTCTACGGTCCGGGGCAATCAGCGGGTGACCAGCGACAATCCGGAGGCAACCTATGACACATTGAATAAATATGGTTATGATTTGGTGGAGCGCGCCAGAGAGCAGAAGCTGGATCCGGTTATCGGCCGCGATGCGGAGATTCGGAATGTCATCCGTATCCTGTCCCGTAAAACAAAGAACAATCCGGTTCTGATCGGTGAACCGGGGGTGGGCAAGACGGCAGTTGCGGAAGGGCTTGCCCAGCGGATTGTCCGGGGAGATGTCCCGGAGGGGCTGAAGGATAAAAAGGTATTTGCCCTGGATATGGGAGCGCTGGTGGCGGGAGCCAAGTACCGCGGAGAATTCGAGGAGCGGTTAAAGGCTGTTCTCGAGGAAGTGAGAAAAAGCGAAGGACAAATTATTCTGTTTATTGATGAGCTTCATTTGATAGTGGGGGCCGGCAAGACGGACGGCGCCATGGATGCCGGCAATATGTTAAAGCCGCTGCTGGCAAGAGGAGAGCTTCATTGTATCGGAGCGACGACGCTGGATGAGTACCGGCAGTATATTGAGAAGGATGCGGCGCTGGAGCGCCGGTTTCAGCAGGTGCTGGTGGATGAACCGACCGTGGAGGATACCATATCTATCCTGCGGGGGCTGAAGGAACGGTATGAAGTGTTCCATGGGGTCAAGATTACAGATTCTGCGCTCGTATCGGCTGCGGTTCTGTCACACAGGTATATTTCGGAGAGATTTCTGCCGGACAAAGCCATTGACCTGGTGGATGAGGCCTGTGCCCTGATTAAGACAGAGCTGGATTCCATGCCTACAGAGCTGGACGAGCTGAGAAGAAGAGTCCTGCAGCTTGAGATTGAAGAGGCGGCTTTGAAGAAAGAGACCGACCGCTTAAGTCAGGATCGTCTGTCGGCGCTTCAGAAGGAGCTGGCAGAGCTTCGGGATGAATTTACGAATAAAAAGGCCCGGTGGGACGACGAAAAGCATTTGGTTGAAAACCTGTCTAAGCTGAGGGAAGAGATTGAGGACGTGAACAAACAGATCCAGTCCGCCCAGAGAAATTATGATCTGGAAAAGGCGGCCCAGCTTCAGTACGGCAGACTGCCGCAGCTCCAGAAGCAGCTTTCTGAAGAAGAGGAAAAGGTTAAGAAACAGGATCTGTCCCTGGTTCATGAAAGTGTGACCGATGAGGAGATTGCGCGTATTATTTCCCGGTGGACCGGTATTCCGGTATCCAAGCTTACCGAGAGTGAGCGTAATAAGACGCTGCATTTGGATGAAGAGCTTCACAAAAGAGTGATCGGCCAGGACGAAGGCGTGCGGAAGGTGGCAGACGCCATTATCCGTTCCAAAGCCGGAATCAAGGACCCCAGTAAGCCTATCGGTTCCTTCCTGTTCCTTGGGCCTACGGGAGTGGGCAAGACGGAGCTTGCAAAGACGCTGGCCGCCAGCCTGTTTGACGACGAGCAGAATATGGTGCGCATTGATATGAGCGAATATATGGAGAAATACTCCGTATCCCGGCTGATTGGAGCGCCTCCCGGATATGTGGGATATGAAGAAGGAGGCCAGCTTACAGAAGCGGTCCGCAGACACCCGTACTCCGTGGTTTTGTTTGATGAGGTGGAAAAGGCGCATCCGGATGTATTCAATGTGCTCCTTCAGGTTCTGGATGACGGACGGATCACGGATTCCCAGGGGAGGACGGTGGACTTTAAAAATACGATTCTGATTATGACCTCCAATATCGGATCTTCTTACCTTTTGGAAGGGATTGATCAGAACGGAGACATCCGCCCGGAGGCAGAAGCGCAGGTTATGAGCGAGCTTCGGAATCATTTCCGTCCGGAATTTTTAAACCGTCTGGATGAAACGATTCTGTTTAAGCCTCTGACAAAAGACAACATCAGCCATATTGTGGATCTGCTGGTTCTGGATCTGAACCGGCGTCTGGCGGATAAAGAGCTTTTCCTGGAGCTTACAGATACAGCCAAGAAGTATATTGCGGAAAACGGCTATGATCCGGTCTATGGAGCCCGCCCCCTGAAACGTTATCTGCAAAAATATGTGGAAACTATGGCCGCCAGATATATTTTGTCTGGACAGGCGCAGGCGGGAAGTGTTATGATTGTGGACAGGGATACGGATGGACTTACTATCCGTACAAAAGGAGCAGTAGAATAATGCCGAAGGAACCGATGATGCTGTTAAGCTATATCAACACTCAGCTTCGTGACTTCTATCCGGATTTTCAGAGCCTTTGTAATGACAAAGGCGCGGATGCCGAGATGATTGTTCAGAAGCTTCGGAGTATTGATTATGAGTACGATGCAAATCTAAATCGTTTTGTTTAAGCTGTTTTGGGCAAATGTCAAGAGTAAATGCGAAAAAAATATAAAAAATTTTAAGCGGCCCCCAAAATAGCCGATAAATGCGCCTGAAATAGCCGATCCGCGGTCATATAGCCGAGGATTTTCCGCGGGTAGTTATTGATCCAGACGGTGACAGCTTCGATCACTTCGTCGGCGATCTCGTCAAAGTTCGTCCCCTTCGGCAGCCAGCGCCGGATCATCTTGTTGAGGTTCTCGTTGCTGCCGCGCTCGTATGAGCTGTACGGGTGGCAGTAGTAGAGCTTAGTCCGTGAGCCGTCGCCCAGAGCGCTGCGCTCCATACTGGGACAGTCGGCAAACTCGCTCCCATTGTCCACGGTGATTGTCTGGAATACCAGTGGGAACTTGTCGCCCCACTCGCGCTCCAGATTGTCGAGGGCCTGCACCACGCTGGCCGCGCTTTTGTCTGGGAGCTTAGCTGTGATTTCTTCGCGGGTGAGCCGTTCGGTGAGCACCAGAATGGCAGCCTTGCCCGGTCTGGCACTCACTACGGTGTCCATTTCCCAGTGCCCGAAGGTGGATCGCTCGTCGATTTCCTCCGGGCGCTTTTCTATGCTCTCACCCTTCGGCGGGCGTTTCTGCGCTTTCACTTTATGATATGCGCGTTTTTTATCACCCTTTTGTGGGAGGCTGCCATTCGTGAGCCGCAGAAAAACGCCCTTTTCTATGTAGCTGTATAGGGTGTTGACGCTGATCGAAGTCTTGAAGCTCATTCCGTTGGCCTCGATTTCGCCCAGAACGGCAGCAGGCGAGAGCTTGTCGTCAGCGATCCGGCGTTCTATATACTCGGCCAGCTCGTGATCCTTGCCGAGCTTTATGTCCGCGCCCTTCGCTGCGAGGTTGGCGCGGTATTTCATTTCGCCGAGGTCTGAGCTGTACCGGGTTTCTTCTGTGTAGTCACTGTTCCGGTGCTGATACTCTCCACGCTTCTTTTCGCGGTATATTGTGGAAATATGGACGCCGAGGATCTCCGCGATCTCTTTCGGTGTCTTTTTGTCCCTTAAATGGGCCTCCATGCGGAGTCGGTCGGTTTTACTTAAATGTTTGAAGCGTCTCATGCTTATGCCCTCCATAAATAAAAATAAGGGAGCAGCCGTAGCCGCTCCCGCTTTCCTGTCCCTTAATCATTTTCTTGCAGCGTGCGTTTGAGTATGATATACATTTCCCGCGCAAGCTGTTTTTCGTCGTCGTATGGAGTCAGGGCCCGGATCAATTTTATGGCGTTTAAGAATGTGATATTTTCCAGCTTAGTGTCCCCGGCCTCTAATTTCTGCACCCACCTGATATTTACGCCGATCTGCTCGGCCAACTGCTTTTGTGTCAGCCCTTTGTCTTTTCTCATTTCTTTGATATTCATAGCGTATCACCTCCAAAATGCGCCTTTATCGGCGTGTTTATATAATACGCCTTTATCGGCGTATTGTCAAGCGCGTTTCGCATTTTTTCGCAAATAAAAAAGGACGGTTCCCCGTCCTCATTCATCAGCAGGCAGCAGCTCGCAAATTTGCACGTTTAGCACCTTCGAGAAGTAGAGCAGCTCGAAGTCTGGCACGACGCGCTCGCCGGTTTCGATCCGGCTTATTGCCTTTTGGTTCAGGTTCAGCCCGGCGAGCTGGAGCTGGGCCGCGAGTTCTTCCTGAGATAGTCCGGCAGCCTCCCGGCGTTCCTTTATTTTTTGGCCGGAGGCGTTGGCTCTGCCGTCGGTGTATTTGTATAGTTTCATGGCGTTGCGCCTCCTTTTTTATCCCAAAGATAGGTAGACAGCATATTGACTTTAGCATGATTCATCGTCTATAATTATCCCAAACATGACTAACGCGAAAAAACGCAAATAAAAAAGTCATGGAAATGGAGGTTTAATTTACATGAGTAAATCAGAGAAAAAAGCCGGGCCGGGCGAGGGAAAAAACGGCAAAAAGAAGTGGATCATTGTTGGCGTTGTGGCTGTTTTGGTGCTGGCCGCTGCCGTTGGAGGGGAATAAGGGCAGCGATCAGACGGCGGGCACTCCGAGCTCGGAGCCGCCCACTCAGGCAAGCGCCCCGGCAGAGTCGGAGCCGTCCGCAGCAGAGCCGGAGCCGAACACGAGCGCGAAGGTGGATGCGCTGGCACGCGAGGCGAAGGACTCCGTGGCAGGGGACGTCACGGAGGAAATGAGGGACGAGGCCGTGGCGTTCATTGTAGAGCATTACCCTGATTATTACGGCGATAATGAGACAATGGAGCGGGCCATGTTCTACGGCTTCTGGCTGGAGTACGCATACGACGGCGACGAAGGGGCCCGTAATTATTACAATCTCGGCATGGATATGGAGCAGGCCGTGAAGTATGTGTACCGCGGAGCAGAAAAGGCAGAGGACGAGGCGACGAAGGAAAACCTCACCCAGATCAAAGAGTCGCTCGAAGCAATCGGGCAGACGGTCGAATAAGGCGCATTGAGACGCAAAAAGAGGCCCGGAGGGTAAAACACCCGCCGAGCCTTTTTCGTTGCTCTGGGAGCTTGTGTGAAGCTCTCAGGGCCTTTTATTCTGCTGTCGCCTCCGGCGCTGCTGCTGGTACGGCTTCGGCCGCGATCTGCTGCACGGCCGTGGCTGCGATCGTAGTTGCTACGCTTGCAGCTGTCGCCGCTGCGGTTGTCGCTGCGGTTTTGTCAGCCTCCGGCGTCTTGATTTCGCGGCATACCTGCTCGATCTTGGTTTCCACCCATGTGTCAAAGTCGCCGTAAATTTCGCCCAGTGCATTGACGGCAGCGTCGCCGAGGATCTCCAGCGTTTTGTCCTTGGCCTTGTTGAAGGCTTCGATCTGCTTCTCCTTGGTGAACTTGCCCTCGGCTTTTAGTGCGTCGGTGAAGGTCTGGGCTGTATAGGTGACGGCCTGCGCCACTGCGTCGGCTGCCATGTTCATGTACTTGGCCGCGGTTTCGTTGTCGAGCTCCTTCTCGATCTGGGCGGTGCGCTTTTTCAGCAGCGCCACCAGATAGGCCCCGCCCGCTGTGATGAGCAGGCAGAGGACGGGCACACAAGCGTTCACGATCTGCTGCATTGTTTCATTCATGGCGATCCCTCCTTAGATTAGTTTATTGACAATTTGCTGCACGGCTGCGTAGTTGTAGCCCGCTGCCTCCAGCCGCTTTCTGCGGTCGGATCCGTTTCCCCATTTACCGGCGATCACTTCCTTGGCGATCTCGGTGTTGGACTTTTTGGCCTTCTGGCCGGAGAGTTTCGCATTGACGGCACTCTGCACGGCGTCGTAGTCATACCCGGCGGCCGTGAGGCGGCTCTTGCGGTCGGGCCCGTTTCCCCACTTGCCAGCCAGCACCTCGTCTGCCAGCTGCGCCACGGTCTTTTTGCTGGTGCCCCCGGCGGGCTTGCTGGTGGTATTTCCAGAGCTTGCCACGCTGCCCTTGAATTTCGGCAGGCCGTAGCCGCGAATATACCGGCCATTCACCTGCATGGTGCGGCGGCCCACGGCGTCGCTCATGTTGCCCTCGATCACCTTCATGGTGGAGCCGTTCACGCTTTCCACAATGCCGACGTGATCCGGCCAGCCGGTATTGTCGCCCGCGCCGGAGTCGTCCCAGTCGTAGAAGATAACATCACCGGGCTGCGGGGTATGTGCGTCGTTTTCCTGCCATGCGCCGAGCTTCTGGAAAAGCTGGATCATTTGCCCGCACCCGCACTCGGTCGGGATAATGTCGGTCAGGCCGCACTTGATCGCCATGGCAGACACGAAGGTGGCGCACCATGCGTCCGTATATTTCACGGCGTAACCTCTGGCGAGGGGCTTGTGTCCGTTGTAAATGTCAATGATCTGCCGGTGGCTCCCGTCTGCTTCCTTGCAGCCGATAAAAGACGCCGCCGTGTTTACAAATTTCTGTCTGTCGCTCATATTGCCTCCTTCCTGCTTTCCGGGTGCTGCTGTGCTCCCGGTGTAGCCGTTGAGCTTGTTTTTCTTGATTTCTGCCTCATAGTCCACAAAGGCGGTGTCCATGTCTACGTCGCCGGAGATACCGGCCACGCGGCCCTTGCTGGAGCTCTGCCACATGTTGAAGGCGTGGCCCGTATAAGTGGGCGAGGCCGTCCACTGGGCCAGCCAGAAGTCGAAGCGGGCGAGCGCCTGCATGTCCAGACGATTGCGGGCCCAGTCTGCATTACAGTAAAAGCTCGCATAATAGCCCGCAGCCTCCAGCGCGGAGCAGAACGCCGTCACCATGTCCGTGAGGGTTTTCTTTCCGAGCCCTGCCTGCGTCTTGTCCTCAATATCGAAGGCGATCGGATAAAGGATCTGGCCCTTATACCGGGCGAGTTGCTGGATCGCAAACGCCGCCTCTTTCTTTGCGCCCTCGACGCTCAGGGCGTAGCTGTAAAAATAGCAGCCGACGGCGATCCCGTTCGCAAGAGCGCCCTCGACGTTTTTCTGGTAGAAGCTATCGACGCCGCAGGCTGCGCCATTCTTCCCGCCGTAGCCGAGCCGGATCATGGCAAACTTTACGCCGTCCCCGGCCACCTTGGCCCAGTCGATCGCGCCCTGCCACTTGGAAACGTCGATCCCTTTGATTTTTTCCATAGTTCTGTTACCTCCTATGTGTCGAAGTTGTGCGCCTCCGGCTGTACGCCAGACAGCGCCATGAGCTTGATTTTGTTTTCTGCCTTGGCTTTCGTATAGTAGAAGCCGGTCGCGCTCGCCATTTCAGCGAACACGGCCGGTATCAGATAGGCCAGCGCCGAGGTGTCCATGGTGAGCCAGATCATGCGGCAGGAAAAGACGGTGATCGCTATGGTGACGATACTCACGCCCAGAAAAACGAGCTTTGAAAACTCCACTTTTTTCTTCGCTGCTGCAGCAGCTTTCAGTTGCCGGATCTGCTTCCTGAGCCGCCGGTTTTCCTCTTTGAGCTGCTCGATCTGTATCTGCGGATCCTCGGTTGTGCCGGTGCCTGCGGCTCCCGGCGTTTCATATTCTCCGCGCATGGTTTCCACCTCCCTTAGTCAAACAGTGCGCCGATCCCCTGCTCGGTCAAAAAGTCCTTTTGCTCGTGTTTTACCTTTGCCGCATATTCCAGCGCGGCGTGCATGTCGCCATTACAGTGAGCGTCGGGGATCCGCTGCACGGCCTTGGCGGTTGCCTCTCCGAGAGCGATCGCGGCTCCGATACCCTGCACCAGAAAAAGCTCTTGCTGCTCGCGCAGCTTTTCGCGCTTTTCTTCGGCCTCGCGGCGCTGTTTTTCCTCGTCCTCCTGCTTCTTTGCACGTTTCTGGAGTCTCTGCTCGATCAGCCAAAAACAGAAGCCCGTCAGCGCCGAGGGTATGCTGGCGGCGATAATGATTGCTGTTACGTCCATGTGTTCACCTCCTGAGACAGATCGCTGTCCCTCCGTTTGAAAATAATATTTTTCTCGATCCACTTCTGGAGCCCGCGGGTGGCACAATGCCCCAGCATACCGAAGTAGCTCTGCATGGTTGCGTCCACCGCGTCGAAGTCAATCAGCCCCGCCTCGTACTCCTTGGCTATGTACCGCATACGGGCCTTCATTTTCTTGACGGCCTGCGGCGTCGGCTTGCGCCTGCCGGGATAGATCCGGCAGCCCACAAACGTGATACCGCGGCAGACGAGGCCGATCGTGGTCTTGCTGTTCAAGTCGAGGTGCAGCACGTTGTTGAGGTAGTCCTCTATAAGCTGCCGCCACTCGTTCAGCGTTTTGGCGTCTTGGTGCAGCAGCACCATGTCGTCCATGTACCGGACGTAAAAATGCGCCCGGAGCTCGTGCTTGATGTACTGATCCAGCTCATTGAGGCAAACGTTCGCAAGCAGCTGGCTGGTGAGGTTGCCGATCGGCATACCTACCTCGAATAGCCGCTCAGACGGCGGCACCTCGTCGGCGCTCTTGCCCGGAGGCAGGCCGAACGGCGTATGATCGCAGCATACGATCACGCGCATGAGCCAGAGAAAACCGTCCTCGCCCGGATATTTCCGCGCTAAAATACCGAGTAGAACATTGTGATCCACTCGGTAGAAATATTTTGAAATATCCAGTTTGAGGTAGTGCCAGCGCGGGCCCGGCTTTCTGTTCACCTGCTCGGCCCAGTATTGCAGCCGGTCGGCGGCTCTGGTTGTTCCTTTGCCGACACGGCAGCCGTATGAGTGGTAGATCATGCCATTGTCGAGCTCTTGGTTCACTTGCAGATATATGGCCCACTGTACGACGCGATCGCGGAAGCCCAGCGCCATAATGAGACGGCGCTTCGGCTCCGAGACGTAAAACTGCCGGTACCGGCCCACGGTGTAGGTGCGCCACATGAGGTCGTTCTGTATGCCGATCAGGTTTTCTTCCAGATTGGCCGAGAAGGCCACCACGTCGCTGCGGTACCACTTTTCGCTTGCTGCCTCGTGGTATGCGTTCAGCAGGTTCTCCCACGAGTATATTCTCTCCAGAAGGGAGGGCCGGTTTGTTGTTTCCATGTCCTCGCTCCTTTACTGTCAAAATAATGGCCCGCGTGTGACACTCCTTGGCGTGTCCGTTCCCCTATGGCCGCCACACCATAGGATCCCGGCAGCCTTCACCCGCTTGCGAGGGAACGGCCAGCCTCCGCGGTTTGCCCGCCGCCTCTGGCGACTTTCACCAGCAGGCTGCGCGAGCGCTGATCTTTGGCCTTGTCGGCCGGGAAATGCGTCCCTTTTGCCTTGCTGTTTCTGCTGAGCCGTAGCCCGCAGACAATAACGAATAAGGCGAGAGCGGAGCGGAAGCCCACGTTCCAGTTCACATTCGCGCGGGAGTTGTTGCCGTTGAAGTAGAACACACCAGCGTTCGCACCGTTGTTCCAGTTGCCCCCGCGGATCACGCAGCGCCTCCTTTTTTCTCGACACATTCCCCACGGGCTCACTCGTTCGACTTTTTCCAGCCGCCGAGCATACGCCCGATTTCGTTCAGTTCCTTGCTCCAGACTTCGTGAAGCCCCGGCGAGATCAGACGATCCTCCGGCGAGACTGCCGTGTCCACCAGAGAGCGCAGCACGTCCAGCTTCGTGTCCATGCGGTTTTGCAGCTCCAGCCTTTTGTTGCCCCGCGAGCGGTTGGCCTCAATGCAGAGCTCCAGCATTTGCATGAAGGTGTCCGTCATGTGCCTGCGGTACTCGAATTTCTCCGGCTTTCTCATGTTTGCGGTGCGTTCGGCCACCCGGATCATGCTCCGGGTGATACGCTGCCGCAGCTCTAAATTGTCCATACTTACTCCTTAAAAGCGGAGGGCGGCCCTTGGGTGGGGGCCGCCCTTGCCAGATTTTCAGATTGCCAGATTACCCGATATTCGGGATATAAGCGGAGCGGAAGCCCACGGCCCAGGCCACACGCGCGCGGGAGTTGTAGCCGTCGAAGCAGACCACACCAGCGTACGCACCGTTGTACCAGGCGCCCCCGCGGATCACGCAGCGCTCGGCTACGCCGTTATTCAGCCAGTAGTAGTCGCCCTCGTAGTCGGCCTCAGTTGCGCCCTCGTCAGGCAGCAGCGCCAGAGAACGCAGCAGCACCTTGGTGGCCGCGCCGATCGCAGCGGTGCAGGTGACGTTTGCAAAGAGACAGCTCCGGCTCTGGTCTGCGAGGCTGGAAATGGTGGTGCTGTATGTCCACTTGCTGCTCACATAGTCCAGCTTCACGGTATTACCGGAGAGCTTCGCGGAGCCGGAAACGGTACACTCAGGATCCACCAGAGAGCCGTCGGCGGCGTTGATTGCCTTCCAGCATACGCTCGTTTCATTCTGCGGGTTGTCAGGATCCGCAGCGTCATTGTTGGCAAGGATCTGGAGCTCGCCCCATACGAAGCGGATCCCCGCCTGCCATTCCCACACGTTACCGTTCAGATCCCAGATCCCGCTCAGCGTCTTGTCGTGGCTCCATGTGAGCGGGCCGGTGCCGGTTGCTACGCGGCCGGTGCGGTTGTTGTCGGTTGACATGGGGATCGCCTTGTAGTTGCTCTCTCTGGTGTCCTTGCCGTAGTTGTTGTTGCCGTAGGGCATGAAGCCGTTCTTTTTGCACCAGAGGGCGATCGCGGCCCACTCCGCATTAGTGGAGAGGTGCCAGCCGTAGCCCTTGGCCTCGCAGCGAGCGCGGGCGGTGTCAAAGTCGATATTTACGGCCGGATCCTCGCCGGGCAGACTGTACGCTGCCGTCACATTGTAGCCCTCGGTGTTGGTGACTGCATGGACGACGTTCTGGTACTTTGAGTAGTAGAAGCCGGGGATCTGGACGCCATTCACAATAAAGGCGGGGTGGGTGGAGTCGTTGCCTCCGGTCAGCACGTCGCTGTTCTTAAATGCCGGGATATACACCAGCACGGAGGGGAGATCGGTGTCGTCAACCTCGATCGTATTGTTCGGGCACACGCTTTTGAGTGCCAGCATGGAAAGATCAAAATTTGCCATTGTCATGTCCTCCTTGTCTTATTCAATGCTCCAGAGAACGACGGTCACGTCGCCCATGTCGAGCGGGTTCTTGTCTCTCTGTACGGTGGTTTTCTGGTTCATGCCGTCGCCTTCGGCCGCCGGAGCCTCTGCCGGTTCCTCTGCTTCGATTTCCGTCTCGGTGTAGGTTGCGGCGGGGATCTCCACCTGCGCCACATAGCGCAGCCCGGAGCCGGTGCCGATCGTCAGGTTGCCGGACTTATCCCGGCAGACGTCCACCTCCACGTCCCAGTCCTTCTGATACTTGGCCGCGTTCAGCATGAGCTCGTCGTCGCCGAAGATCAGGCGGGTGCTGCTCTGCTCGAAGTCGATTTTCTGGCCCGCGTTCTTTTCGATCACGGTCACTTTGTTGGTTTTTGCCATGATTACATTCCTCCTTTAATTCTCAGTTTTACGGTTGCGGTTTTGGCGCTGCCGTCGTAGGCTACCTTGAAGCCATTCAGCATACGGTCGAAGATCCTCACCTCGCCGACGTTGCCCTCATGGTCGGTGATCTCGGCTTCCACGGTGTAGTCCGTGAAGTTTCTCACGGTGCTGAGCGCGATCGTCTGGGTGGAGCTGTTGAACGGGTAACGCTGGGTATTGGTGAGCGTGACCGTCTTTTCCTCCGTTGCCACCTGATCGGCCGTGAGCGAGCTCTGGATCACCAGCAGGGCCGCCGCCAGATGTGCGTCGCTTATGCCGTGCTCCATGTTGTTGAAGTGTCCGGCGCTCTGGTCGGTTCCTTCCTGAATGAGCTCGCCGGTGTCAATGTCTTTCACTTCGTCGAGCCATTGGGTATTTCTGTACATGTGTTTTTCCTCCTTTCTTTCAGGCTGTTGTTTTGTCGAGCGGGATCACTTCGTAGATCGGGATTGTGAGTTTTACCATGGTTCCCTGCCCGGCCACCTTTTCGACGAGGCGCTGCTGGTAGGCGGCCACCTCGCCGCGCACGTCAATGAGACGGGACGCCGTGATATTACACTCCACGGAGTCCAGCGTCGGAAACGTCGCTAAAATCACCAGAGTGTCGCCCTCGATCCGTTTCTGGTTAATGGTGCCGCGGTGCCATGCTGCGCCCACCTGCACCTCTACGGCATGGATCGAGCGGAGCCACTGGCTTCTCCGGTGGCCCATGAATATGTCGGAAAAATAAGCCATGCGCGTGCCCTCCTTTCGTTTATTTATTCACCGCAGCGTCTCGTCCCGCATTTTACGAAGCTATACGCCACGCAGGCGAGGCTTGCCGCTGTAGCTGCCTTGTTGGTTATGGCTGCGCCCTTTGTCCCGGCCCCCTTTGTCCCGCACTTTACGAAGCCATACGCCCCGCAAAGCAGCCGCGCAGCCGTGGCCGCATTACCCGCCAGAACGACGCCCAGCGCCAGCCTCCGGGGATATGTGCCGCAGGTATGGGATCCGGCCTTTTCGTACCCGTAGCCGGTGAATTTTGCCTCCAGATTGGAGCCGATCGGGTTCTGGAGCACACGCCCCAGAGTGCCGGGCCGCGGATAGGTGCCACAGGTGATTGTCCCGGCGCTGGTGAAGTCATAGAGCAGCGGATCCGTTTCCGGCGCTGCCTTGATGTGACGCCCTTCGACGACTCCCAGTGTCACGGGCCGCGGGTAGGTTCCCGCCTGCCGGTTGAAGTTGTACCGGATAGCTCCGGCCGTGCCTTCGGCGGCGATCTTGTGCTTGTCGGCGGCTCCCAGAGTGCCGGGCCGCGGATAGGTGCCGCACTTGATTGTTCCGGCATGTGTGAAGCCGTAAAAGAGCAGCCTTGCCTCCGGATCCAGCTCAATGCTCGGCTTTACGATAAAGCCCACGGTTGCGATCCTTGGACGGGTGCCGCACTTTACGAACTCATACCGGTGCAGCTTGGTGTCCAGAGCGTACTCAATGCCGGGATCCGGGCCCTGCTGCCAGAAATAGAAAACGCCCGCGAGGTGCGAGCGTGCGTTCTTTGCTGCTTTGACGGCCTCCACGAACTTCTCGAAGTTGTGGGCGTCTGTGTGGGTGTTGGTAGTCAGGGCCACGAAGGTGTACGGGGTGCCGTACATTTCGTACCACTCCATAACGTAGCCCTCACCAAAGTATGCGGAGATCAGGCGCTCGACGGCCCACTTCGTCCCGCGCTTGCGTTTTATCTGCTGGGCGAGTTTCAGCGTCTCCCGTTTTTCCTCCAGACTCATGCCGGTGGAGTCGTACCAGTCAACGTCAAGCTCCCACGCCAGCTCGTCGAGTTCAGCCTCGCTCATGTTGTCGATTTCGTCCCACGTTCGGATCGAAGGGATCCGGCTGCCGGGTTCGCTTATGAGCTTATTCATGGCTTTGCTGAGTGCGATCGCCGCCTCGTCGTCCCGCATGAAGGCAGGCAGCAGGCGCAAAAAGTCCAGTTCAGACACTTTCATACCGCCCATGTTCTCGCCTCCTTTCTTAGTCCTTTACAACGTGCTGCACGTTGATTTTGCCGGAAAACTTCGCCACGGTAGTGCTCGGCAGCTCTTTGTATTCCGGCTTTGTGATGATAACGCGGGTAGCTCCGATCGGGTTCTCTACCCAGTGAGGGCAGAGGATCAGCTTCCTGAGCTCGTCGGGGTTTATATCCTGATCCAGCGTGGAGCCCTGCCAGTAAATATACCGGTTGATCGCTCCGTCCGGGCCTTCCACATTCTTGACGACTTCGGACTCGTTGGCCTTGGTCGTGTAGTAGGTGAGCTCTATGTCGTAAAGCTCGGTGGCCGGAGCCTCCACCTGCACCTTGTCCGTGAGCGGCCTCACGTCGTCGGCTGCGCAGCTTTTCAGCACGTCCTCCAGAATATCCTCGTCCGGCAGCTCGCCACCGGCGCATATAGGCACGATTTTGACGCGCCCGTACATATTACGGGTGATCCTGATATTGACGGCCTCAGCGGCCGCCAGAGCGCCGGAGAGAGCCAGCGTCAGCAGCTCGTCGTCGTAGCTGGCCGTATAGTCGGTACCGGCCACGGCTTCGCCGCCGCCCGGCAGGTACACCACCAGCGTATCCGGCAGCAGATTGGCGCCGCCTTGGAAGGCGTGCCCCGCGTAGGTTTGCAGCGTCCGGGTGATCGTTTCCTTTTCGGACTCCACCACGGCGTCGGTGACAAGAGGGTTTGCACTCAGCGCCCAGTATTTGTAGGCTTTTGCCGGGCCCGCGGTGCTGAGCTTGTTTTCTGCCTGCCGGATCCTTTCCCGGTATTCTTCGTCCCCTTCACGGTCGCCGCCACCTCCGGTGGCCTCGGTGTTTGTCACATAGTCGATCAGAGGCACGTCCGACACGTCAACGATCTGGGAGAGCTCCCCGATCGCCATGTCGTTATATTCTGCGCCCCCTTTTTCGGCGGTGGCCCCCACGTCCACGGTGAGGGCCCCGGCATATAGCACGACGGTGGCGTCTGTCAGGAAGTAGTGAACGAAGTCGCCAGTCACCCGGAGCCCGGCCGGTATGATGATATTTGACGCCATGGACTCGGTGATACCGAAGCGCAGCGTCGTGGTGGCGTAGGTCGGATTGAGACGCGGCGTGTCCCGGTTTTCTCCCAGCGCGTCCAGAACGGAGCCGCGGGCATATCGGAGCATTTTCTGGCGGCAGGCGTCGTTCACGCTGATATAGACGGACACGATCACCTGAGCCAGAGACTCGCCGAAGATCCGGCGCTCGTCGCCGGGGTATAGCGGCTCCCGGACTCCGTTTTCCAGATCGCCCAGTATGGTGTCGTACACCTTCCCGGCGTCTGTTTCAATGAATTTGAGATCACTCACCGTCCTTTTCCTCCTTTCTTCTGGTTATGTCCACAATAGTGTCAAAGTCGCCGCTTCGCGCTTCGGCGTCGGCAGCGACGGCCTCGCCGTCCACCCGTGGCTCATAGGTTTGCAGCAGCCACTCCACGTCTGCGGCCGCTTCGTCTGCGGCGTCCGGCTGGTCGATCAGGGCACCGTCCCGTCCCCTGATCCGGTCGTATGATACCTCGCCCCGCGTGATTTTCAGCAGATTGGTGGCGCATACCTCCGGGCGGCCGTTTCCTTTTGCTTGCATGGCCTCCCTCCTTTACACGAGCGTGACTTCGCTCAAAAATACCCAGCTGTTGATCCCGTCAGGGTGGCCGAGCAGTACCTTGTTCTGGCTTTCCTTGATCTGGCTCACCTTATGGCTGCGCTCTTTTACCCAGCCGGGGATTGTCTGGCCGGTTGCGTATTTTTGGCCGGTTGGCCTTACATAGCAGCCGACGGTGATTGTTTTTGTTGCCGCCTTTTCCACGGCTTTGTTCTCGGTCTTTTTCGCAGACTTGGCCGAGGTGCTGGCTCCCACTTTCAGAGCTGAGGTGCTCACTTTCACGCTGGTGGTGTCCGAATCGTACTCTTTGAACTCGAAGGATAGCGTCGCCAGCCTCATGCGGCCGAAGTCGTCGATCTTGACGTTGTTCACGCTTACCTTGCAGAGCTGGAGCTTCGGGCCCAGCTTTTTGCCGCCCAGATAGAAATAATTTACTTTTGTAACGAGCTTTTTCCAGCTCTCAATTTCGGCCCTCACGTCCACGCCTGCGCCGCTATGCAGCACGGTGGTGAAGCTGAGGGGGAAAAGGTCGGTGCCGCGCTCGTTGGTGGTTTTCTTTTCCTCTGTGCTGGTGTTGTTATCTGCTACCTGCGAATAAGAAAAGGCCAGCCCCTCCAGAGCGACGACTTTCTGCGGTGTTACGGCCCATGTTTTCGGGCCCCATTTTGCCATTGTCGCCATGTGATCCCTCCTTTTAGTTCGGCCCGCTGGTTTCTCCATGCACGCCGGTGTGGGTGTGCTTTCTCAGGCTTATGCCTGCGGCCGTCACGTCGCCGTCTGGCACGGCTGCGGTTATGGTTCCGGCCGTCAGCTTCGGCAGATACTCGCCCCACTCACCGTCGGCACGTCCGAGCAGCAGCCCGGTGGAGTCGTCAAAAACGACGTACACCACGGCCGTGCCCTTCTGGAGCTTTCCGGTGTCACCACGGAGGTGCCACGGGATCACGATCTTGGCGGTCGGCTTTGCGCTTGCGTCCGAAGGCACCACGCGGGCGGTGTTTCCCTCAATGCCCGCGATCGTCCCTTTGTTTATTTGTCCCATTTAATAGCCCTCCAGTAGATCCCTGAAATAAACGGTTGACTTGTTCCCCACGAAGTCGTGCCGGACTTTATGTACAAACACAGTGCCGTCCCACATGCCCGCCTTCGCGGTGCTGATTGTCACCAGACTGGCCGCAGCGTAGCCCGTCATTAGAGCCTTGGAAAACTGGCCCGTTCTGCCGTACTTATTGGCGTTCCTGAGCAGCCCCTTGGCGAAGCGGGCCGCCTCGGCGTTGCTGGTGGCTTTGATTGCGATTTCCGGCCGCAGCACGGCGCTGTTTGAAGCGTCGGCCACGAATTTGCCGGAGAAGCTGCCGCTTGCGATCTCGCAGGATCCGTACATGGTTTCGCGGTCGTCCGCGTACTGGAAAACGCCGTTTTCGTCGATCTCCATACTCCCCGCCGGTGCCTGCCCCTCAATGTATTGCTCATTGTAGGCCAGCAGGGCCCCGTCAAATATGAGCATTTGGCAGCCCTCCAGCGTGCAGAGGCGGGAAAAGAGGGCGAAGTCGCTCTCATTTTCCTGCTGTATGTACGGGTATAGCTGATCCTCGCAGCCGTAGTTTTTGAAGTCGAGGCCGTGGCCTGCGGCAAATTCATTTGCCAGCTGTAAAAAGCGCACGCCCTCCCAGCTTTTTGACTTTCGGATCTTGCCGGTCTTTGGCATTGACATGGCCCGGATCGTAAAAAGTCCGTTTTCGGGTTTCATGGAGTGTATGAACATTTTCCCGGTGTCGCTTGCGCCTTCTTTGAAGCGCACCGTGTCACCGGCTGCCGGTTGCCATTTACTCCACACGCCCTTGGTGTCGTTGAAACGGATCACGAGCGTGTCGGCTTGCTTTTCTGCGAACATTTCATGCACGCAGTAGTTCACCGACACGTCGTTGTATATGTCCGTCCCGTTGTAGAAAAAGTTCAAGTGTCGCCCTCGTCGTCAGCTCCCCGACGCCACGGCGGCAGAGTTTCCGGCGTCTCTGCGTCCTCGACGATCGGCAGCCGGAGGGCCACGTTCGCGTCGAAGATTATCACGTCCGCATAGTCGGGGTTAAAATCTATGATATAGTGGGCGAGCTTTTCGTCGCCGTACATGTCGAGGGCCAGCGCGTCGAAGGTGTCGCCCTCGCGCGTGGTATATTCCTTGTAGGCTGTTACCCTACGCATATTGCGCCACCTCCCGCATTTGAATAAATTCCTCCAGCCAGTCGAAGAACTCGGCCTCGTGCGCCCTGAGCTGTGCCATAAAGTCGTCTGTGTCGTCGCCGGTGTTTCCCGTCTGGATCTGTGGGCTCCATGTGAAGCCGGAGAAGTCGTAATAGATCACCGTGCTGGCGTCGTTTGCAAGACTTCCCAGAGAGAAGTCGTCCAGCGTGAGCAGCTTCCCGGCCGTGCTCGTTAGCCCTGCGCCTTCCCCGGCAGACGTGCCGAGGGTTCCGAGCATTTGTCCGGCTCTTTCCCAGATTGCCACGTTTTCGTCGTGGTATCTCTTATCGAACGAGATCACCGCCTCCATGCCCGCCTCGCCTGCGATTGATACGCCGTCGGTAAAGCCGCCGCTTGCGAGCATTGGTATGGTGGGGATATTGATCCCGAAGGTGTTGCCGCCTACGACGGGCACCCAGTCGGGGATTGTCACGCTCACACTGTTGAGCGCTCCGATCGCCTTGTTAATCAGGCCGATCACGGCGTTGATCGGTGCCTTTACAATAGCCACGAGGCCGTCCCAGAGGCCGCCGAACACTTGCACGATCCCGTTCCACGCTTGGCTCCAGTTCCCGGAAAATACGCCGGTGATGAAGTCGATCAGCCCTTGGAAAACAGAGGTCAAGCTCTGAATGATAGGCTGGATCGCCTGAATGGCTGCACCGAGCACTGAGGTGATAACATTCGCCACGGCCGAGAGGATCGGCATAATCGGCTCTAAAATGGTGGATATTAGCGTTGCGAATATCTCAATAAGCGGCTGGATCGCTGCCATAATGAGGTTCAGGATCGGCTCCACCAGTGAAATGATGAGGTTCAAAATAGGCTGCAAGAGAGAGATCACCATGTTAAGGATCGGTGTCAGCGCGTTGAGGATTTCCACGAGCACCGGCAGCACGGCGCTGATTATCTGCGTTATGATCGGCAGTATCGTGTTGATTAGCTGGATCAGGACGGGCAGCACGGCCTCCACGATCTGAGTGATGATCGGGAGAATGGCCTGCACGAGCTGGAGCAGCACCGGCAGCACAGCCTCGATTATCTGCATAACGAGCGGCAGCAGTTGGTTGATAACGTCCACCAGAACGGTGAGCACGCTCTCAATAATCTGCGTCAGCACGGGGAGCAGTTGGTCGATCAGACTGATAATAACCGGCAGCAGCTCAGAAATAAGCTGGATCAGGATCGGCAGCACGGCCTCGGCTATCTGCCCGAAGGCGGTCAGGACGGTGCTTGCTATTTCCGAGATCAGCGGCATGAGCTGGTTCAGCATGTCGCTGATTTTGCCGCCCAGCTCCGAAAAGCTGCCTTGCAGTTCCTCCCATACGGCTGTCACATTGTTGCGGAAGTCCTCGTTTGTTTCCCATAGGTACATAAAGCCAGCAGCCAGCGCGGCCACTATGGCGATTATTGCCAGCACGGGGCCGGGGATAGCAGCGATCGCAGTCTTGAAGCCTGAGAAAGCCCCGGAGATTTTGCTGATCTGCCCCACGATTGAGCCCCATTTCATAGCAGCGATCACGGAGCCGATCGTTCCCAAAATTATGCCGACTTCTGGCAGGTGGGAGAGCAGCCATTCGACTGCCGGGCCCACGCGCTCGTTGACGAAGTTCACGGAGTCTTTAATGGCAGGCGTCAGCTTTTCGGCGATTGGCTGCACCACTTCGGCCTTGACAGTCCGGCCCAGTTGGGAGAGTGAGCTCTCCAGTGTATCGTAGGCGGCGCTGTCCATTTGTGCCATAGCGTCCGAGGCGCTGTTTATAGCCCCCTCCGTATTGGAGAGGGCGAGCACCGCCTCTTGGCCCAGATCCTCGTACATGGTGCCCAGCAGGCCCACGCCTATGTTGTAGCCTTCGGTTGTGGTTTCGAGCCCGTCGAGCTCGTTCACCAGCATGTTAAACACTTCTTTGGCGCTGTCGCCGCCTTTGCTCCAGTCCTCTGATACCTTTTCCCATGAAAAGCCGAGGGCCTCCACGGCGTCCTTTGCGGATCCGTCGCTCATTCTTATGTTGAACTCCTTCACCGCGTCGCCGAGCTTATCGACGCTCCATGTGCCGGACTCTACACCGTTTGCCAGCATGTTGAACATGTCGTCGGCGCTGTATCCTGCGTTTTTGAATTGGACGCTGTACTCGTTGATCGTGTCCAGAAGGTCGTCGTTTTGGTTGAGTCCTTTCTGTGCTCCCTGCACTATGAGGTTGAAGGCTTGATCGGAGGTTATGCCGAATTGATCCATGAGGCTATTCACGCCCCGCATACTTTCCATAATGTCGAAGCCGAACACGTCCTCCAGTGCGATCGCGTTCTTGGTTACGTTCGCCAGTGAAGCGTTGTCGAGGTCGTCCGTCATTTGGATCACGGTGCTGAGCTTCTCGGAAACGTCGCCGAGGCTCTCACCATAGTTGGCGTTGTAAACCTCGTACATTACGTCCTCGAAGCCTTCCATTTCGGAGGACGTGGCCCCGGTTCTTGCCTCCAGCATAGCCAGAGCGCTGTCGCCCTCGGTTGCCAGCTCCTTGAAGGCGTCCACCGCCTTGTTGATTGCCTCCGTTGCAAGGTTGGCAATAACATTTTTCAGCACGGTGTAGCCTTCGCTGGAGTCCTCGGCCTGCTGCCCGGCGTCCTCCATGGTGTCGCCGAGTCGGTCGGCTGCCCGCTCTGCGTTTTCAAGCTGCTGCCGGTTCTCGCCCAGCTCTCCAGACAAGCGGCCGATCCGGCCTGCGAGCTCTTGGGCCTCGTCGGAGCTTTCGCCTTGTTCGAGCACGAGGTTGGCGTATTCTCTTTGAAGTGCTTCGAGATCGTCCTGCTGCTTGCTTATGGTGCGCTGCAGCGCCTCGTATGCGTCGGCGGTGTCGTCCTGCGCGTCGATCAAGTCTCTGGCGGCACGTTCGGCCGCTTCGAGGGTGTCCCGGTTCTCGTCCAGCTCGTCGCTCAGGTCTTGGATCCGGCTGGCAAGTTGGCGGGCCTCGTCGGAACTTTCCCGGCCGCTCACGATATAGTCAGCATATCCACGTTGCAGGCTCCTGAGCACGGACTCCTGAGCGCCGATTTCGTCGGCCAGCCTTGCAGCGGCACCAGCGCTTTCCAGTGTTTCCTCGCTCATTTCCTCCAGCCGGTCAATAGCCTGCCGGATCGCCTGCTGTAAAGAAGGACTGAGGGTACC
>VSNE01000477.1 GCA_009774155.1 Lachnospiraceae bacterium | reverse complement strand
CTGGCGTAGGCTCGGTAGGCTCGCCGGAGTCGTTTTCCTGTTGTTCCTGCTCCGACGTGAGAATAAAATTTCGGCCGATCGCCATTACCTCCACAACGTCGCGCCCCTTGATCCTCTCCACGTCGGAGAAGTCATAGGACGGGTTCACGGCTATGATCGCAGCGAAGCCGAGGTATAAGTGCAGGCCCACGTCAAACTCGGCCGCCGGGGTGATCGTGGTGTTTTTCATGCCTGCGGCTGCCTTTTTCTTGGCCTCTGCCGTGGCGAAAAGGATCCCGTCGATCTCGTTCGAGTCGTAGGTCACTTCCTTGACTTCCTTCCCGTCAATCATTACCGGGTTTTTGAGCGGCAGCGTGCCCTTGAAATAGTTCCTTTTGTCTTTCTTTTCTTTCATGGTTTGGCTCCTTTCAAAAAATCAGGCCCGCCAGAGAGAAGTCCGGCGGGCCCGTTGGTGTTTGGTTTTACTTATAGCAGGCTGTTGATCTCGGCCATGTAGTCCTTGCCGTTAATGCGGAGGATCTGGCTGAGCCTATCCACGCACATGTACTCGGTGCCGTTCGCGTAAATCTGCTGGCGCGTCACGTTGTAGGTGTTCTCTGCCTCGGTGGCGGATCCCACTTCGACGCCCAGTTCCGGCAGCGCTCCCGGCAGGGTGCGCACAAACGCCTTGCAGCCTTCGTTCGTCTGGGAGCCGTCGGACTTGACGACGTTCTGTACCCAGCGAAACTCAAGATTTTGCTTTTCGAGCTTACTCAGGCGGCTGAGCCCCATGTCCACGCCGATCTTCGTGATCGCAAGCTCCATATTTTCCAGAAGCCCGATCAGCGGCACGGTCAGGTTCCCCATGGCCTGAACGTCGGCTGTTAAAAACTCAATGCCCGGCAGCGTGAAGGTCACGTCCTTGGCTACCAGAACGCCGCCGGAGTAAACGGTGTCGGCCACTACCGGCCCTTTAATATCTAACCATTGTCCCATTCCTTTGCACCTCCTTATTCATTCCCGAAAAATGCGGCGAAGCCCTCGTCGGTGTAGCATACGCGGGCGGTGCCAGATTTGAACGGCGGCGTGTTGGTGACGGCGAAGTCCCAAACGAAGTCGCCGTTCATCATGTTGTTGGTGGGGTTGCTGCTCTCCAGAAACTCCACGGACGGGGTGCCGATCAGGGCACCGATCCCGCAGAGGGTGTCGAGCTTTTCCTTCTCGAAGTTCAGGATCGTGTCCTTGTCCTGCGGAGTCATAGGGCTGTCGATCTCGGTTCCGTGATCCAGCTGGAAGCTGTTCGTAATGTGCATGAGCATACGAATGTTCACGTCGAAGATCGCGCGGGCGTCCATGGATCCGTTGTACTCATAGGCAGCCGTGTGAGGCCCCCAGAGCACCCACTGGCCGCCCCAGAAGCAGGCCGTTGTGATGCCTTTTTCGTTCAGGGTGTTGGCCGTCTGCTGGTCGAAGCCTTTACTCTTGGCCCCCTCTCCGAAGTATTGGCAGGTTGCCATGATCTCCTTGTTGGACGGCGACTCAAACGGCACGGCGTTGTGGCTCTGGTCTACACGCAGCATAGTGGCAGCGCCCACTGTGGAGAGGTGGAAGGCCCGGCCGCTGCCGTCCTTTACCTGCGGCCAGTAGACTTTGCTCCGCTCGCTGTTGTAGCCGTGATCCTCGGCCCACTTCTGGGCCTTGGCGATTGTGTCGATCTTGCCGCCCTTGTCGTCTACCAGAGGAATGTCCGCATGTACGAAGCCGTCCCAGTGTCCGTTGAGCTTCTGGACAGTGCTCACCATGGCCCGGTACACTTCGGGATAGTGGCTCCAGCCGGGTGCCGTCAGGGTGTTGAGCACGGCGTTGAAATTGGTATAAATCAGGGCGGCGGCGCTCAGGCCGGTGTACTCGCCGTCCTCGGTCTGCTGGCCGATAATATCGGCAGGCAGGACGGCCGAGGCGTCCACGGTGTTATAGGTGCAGCTGATACTTTCCGCGGTGCTGTCTTTGAGAAGCTGCACGACGACGGCCGCCTTTGCGTAGTTGTAGCTCAGGGAGTAGTCCACGCCCTCGGCCATGTCCGCGATCGCGAAGGTGTCCAGAATAATGTCGGAGCTCTCAAACTCTGCCCGGTTGTTCTTAAAGGTCAGCGTCTTGGTGGTCTTTTCGGTGTCCCTATGGGCGGCGGGATCGAGTACGTTCACGACGTAGATCGGCCCCACGTTCCCCACGGTATTGTCGAAGTGCTCCGCGAACACTTCGCAGAGGGTGAAGTCCTGCCAGTTGGCAGAGTAGCCGAGCTTGGTCTGTACTTCGCCCATGTTCTGAATTTTCAGCGGCATGTTGACAAGATCCTTGTCCGCATAGTCCCGGATTAGGTTCACCGGAGCCGTGCCGATATAAACCGCCACGGCGTCGGCCTGCTGCGCCGAGTTGACTTTGCTGTCGAGGATCTCGCCGTATGCGCCATGTAAATATGCCATAGTCTTGCCTCCTTGTTATAATAAATTTTCGTAGCTTTTCGGCGTTGCAGCCGTCACGCCAGCCTCCAGCGTGAAGGTGATCCAGTTGTGCCAGTAGGGGTAGTAGTCCCAGATATTCCCGTCCTCGGTAAAGAGCCCGAACTTGATCCCCTGCTCCTTCACGAGCCGGTGGCCTGCGATATATTCCGCGCTTTCAATCTCGCGCAGCACAAGGTCGGCGAAGTTGAACGAGTCCCTCCAGCCTTCCATATTGCGGGTGTATGTCTGCGCGGCCTTGCCCGTCAGGCGGTAGTAGGAATACCCGCCGAGGGCCGCCTCATTCTTGCGGGGGTGTAAAACCTCCCCGCCGTGCTCTCCGGGGTTCCAGCAGGCGAGGCAGAGCCGGAGCTGGAGCCTCCGCTGCCGTTTGAGCAGGTCGTCGTTTCCTTCGGTCAGTTGGACGCAGACGGAGGGGATCGGGGCCCGCACGTTCGGCGGGAGCCGGTCTTTCCCCGGAGTGTAGAGAGGGAAGGCGGCAGGCTGCACATACTCCACGGCGTACTCCTTGTCGTTCTTGTAGTCGTCTGGGAGTTTGAGCTGGATCTGGCTGCACACGTTTTCGTTCAGCCATGCCACCACCTTGTCAATGCTTTCCACCAGTAACATGCTGCACCTCCTAACCGGTTCTGTTTTGGCGTAGCGCCACCTCAATGAGCCCCATGTCAGTGCCGGAGCTTGAAACGATCAGCTCCCTGCCGTCCATGTTCAGCAGCCTGCCCGGCTCCATGTCTGCCGGAAAGTCGGACTCTTTACCCATGAGCAGCAGGTCGGCCTCCACGAGTCCGAGGATCTGCCCTTGTTTGAGCTTCACCAACTGATCGTTGTCCACCACGACGGGGATCTCTTTCCCTTCGATCCGGTGGAGCTCGGCGAACTCGTCCACATTGAGGAATACGGCGTCAAGATCCTGCCGGATCTGGTCTTTGAAGCTCACCGGCTTATTCCTCCGAGGCTTCGGAGTGCCCGGCTTTTGCCTTTGCCTTCGCAGCCTCGATCAGCTCGATCGCTTCCTTTTTGCTCCGGCACTTGCTGGCGTCTACGCCATACGCTGCAGCAGCCTTGCGGAGCTCTGCCATTTTCATGTTGCTGTACGCTTTTTCCTCTGCGGTTTCCTCCACATAGGCGGCCACGCCAGCCTTCACGAGCTCGGCCTCACGGTCAGCAGGAAGGGAGAAGGGGGCCGAGTGCTTCGTCATGGCCTCCACGGCTCCGTTCACTTTCAGCCCGTAGGTGCCCTTTGTCATTCTGATCATAGTCTTTCCTCCTTACTCCGGATCGGCAGCGCCCAGCTCCGGCAGGTCGTCGTCCTCACTGCCGTCGCCTTCGTCGGGATCCGTATCGTTGCCGGGCGTCACCTCTGCCGCCGTAATGGCGGCGATCAGGTCAGCCTTTTTCTTGCCCTTCGGAGTCACGCCCATGTCGGCCGCGAGCTTTTTCAGCTGGTT
This sequence comes from Lachnospiraceae bacterium, assembly GCA_009774155.1. GTDB lineage: Bacteria > Bacillota > Clostridia > Lachnospirales > Lachnospiraceae > Hominiventricola. The sequence continues at coordinate 2,099 of VSNE01000477.1, read as the reverse complement.
ATATTCCCAGCCCTCCAGCTCGGCCGCGTCGAGGTGGCCCGTGGTCTTTTCCGGCTCCTGATTGTCGGGATCCGTGTCAGCGTCAGGATCCTGCGGCGCTTCCAGTGCTCTGCCGGTTACATAGGCAGCCACGCCCAGACGGACGAGGCGCTCTGCCTGAGCCTCGTCACACATAAAAGGGCCGTCCTCCGGCGTTTTCAGTGCGTGGCGCTTGGTGCCGTGTTCGTCCTCGTAGGAAATGCCGCAGCCGCCGCGGGTTACTCTAATTTTAATCATGCTTTCCGCTCCTTTCTGCCGTCTGGCTTAGCTCTGCGTCACCACCGTGGCGGTGATAAACGGGTTTTCATTGTTCGGCATACATAACGGCGCAGAGCTCAGAGTCAGCTCGCGGACGTTGTGCTTTGCGTCGCTGAGGTACTTCGGCACGTCCACGCCGGTGTAGGTGTGGAACTCGCCGTCGGACTGCTCCACCTGAGTGATCGCGCCGTAAACAGTGCGGCCAGCAGCGGGAGCGCCCACCGCGATCTTGCCCTTCGGGATAAAAGGCACCACGGAGCCGTCCACTTCGGTGTAGGTGTCCTCATAGCTCAAAACGTCAACCATGTGGCCCTTGATGTTCAGGCGGCAGATCTTGGTTGCGCCGGTCGGGAGCGTTTCAGGATCCACGCCGCCGATCTGGTAGTTGCGGTTGTCGAGCAGCTTCAGGATCCACTCGTTTGCCAGAATAATGTCGGCCACGTCAGGGGCCACGAGCACGTCGCTGGCAGGCAGGCCGCGGGAGGTCAGCATGGAGATCATGGCGGCCATGTCGGAGATCATCTGCTTGCCGGACGCCTCGGTGGTGCTCCAGTTAGCGGACGGGGTATAGATTGCCGGGTTGCTGCTGCCGTCGTAGTAGCGCACCTCGCGTTCCTCGAAGGTGTGCAGGTCGTCCACATACTCATCCATAATGCAGCCGTTGGTGAAAATCACCTGCGAAGCCATGGCCTCCTTGCGCCGCTTATTCATGCCGCGGAGCTCGTCGAGGTCGCCCAGCATGATTACGCCCTGTCTCTGCTCCGGCGTCAGGGTAGGGTAGAGGGCCTCGCCGAAGCCGCGCTTTTTCAGCTCGTCAACGGTGAGGGGACGCCTCGGCGCGATATAGGAAGGCGTGAAGCGCTTCATGGTGTAGCCGTTGCGCAGGATCGTGATCCCGCCTTTGCGGGGAGCGACGAACGGGGACGCCTTCTTGTGCCCCTTCTTGTATTCCACCAGCACGTCGTCGGTGGAGAAAATGTCGGTTGCTGCATTGGTGGGGAAGTAGCGATCCAGCAGGAAGGTGTGGAGCGGCGCGAGCTGCTTCACAGAAGCCAGCAGCGTGTGGGTGTCGTAATAGTTAAAAGCCATTTGTCTGTCCTCCTTCTTAGATTTCCACGGCGTCAGAGAGCAGGATCCCCGCGGTGCGGAGCGCCTCTTTGTCAGCCGCGTTCAGGGTGTAGCTTTCTGCTACGGTGAGCATGTTCGCGTTAAAGTGCCCGGTACGGTACGCGATCGCCACGGTGTCGGCGTCGGTGCCGACTTCTGTGTCCTCCGCGAGCACGCAGTTGGCTGTCAGCGTCTCGCTGTCTGCTGCCGTAGTGCCGAGGATCACGAACTTGCCGTCACCGGCGGTTCCGGCAGAGAGCGCCAGAACGGTGCCGCGTTTATAAGTCGCCGCCTCCGTTGCCTCCTTGCGGATCTTCACCGTGAAGGGATCGGTGGGCGGGTACATGTCGGCGATCAGGTTGTCAGGGCCCACATAGCCCAGATTTTCGTCCAGTCTTTTACTCATTATTTCGCGCCTCCTTTGGTCTGGTTGTAGGCGGCGACTACCGCCTGAATGTCTGCCGCGTCCTGCTCGGCCTGCGTGGAAGGTGCGCCTCCGTTGGGTGCTGCGCCCACGCTGGCGGCATTAGAGGCCGCCCCGTCTGCGGCGTAGTTGGTGAGAAACTGCTGGCCCGCCGCTGCGCTCTGCTGCATAACGCGGAAACAGAGCTCCTGAGCGGTGCAGGGGTTGTCGCCGTACTTGGCGTCGTGGACGAGCTGCTGAGCGGGGATAGAGGCCCCGATCGAGGCAATGT
>VSNE01000476.1 GCA_009774155.1 Lachnospiraceae bacterium | reverse complement strand
ATTATAATTTTTCCACAAAGGGGTGGTGTCTATGTCAAAGAAATTTACGATTACATTTGGACGCGAATGCGGCGCAGGCGCAACGAATATCGCACAGTTCCTGTCCAAGGACCTGCAGATTCCGCACTACAACAAGGATATTTTCCGTATGGTCTCTGACAAGAGCGGCGTCCTGGAAGAATTTTTCCATGTGAACAATGAACGCACCGGCAATAACCTGCTCTATAAAATAATCCGGGAATTAAAGCCGAAGGATCAAAAGCCTTCCCTCGGAAAGGATATTGTTTCACCGGATAATCTGTTCCGCTTTCAATCCGAGCTGATCCGGGAGCTTGCAGATAACGAGACCTGCATCATTGTAGGCCGCTGTGCAGATTATGTGCTGAAGGATCATGAAAACATTGTCCGCGTTTTTGTATGCGGTGATTCGGAAAGTAAAATCCGCAGAATGATGAGCACTTTTTCTCTGGAAAGGGATATTGCAGTCGACCGCATCAGGGACACGGATAAGCAGCGCAGCAAATATTACAGCTACTACACCGGCAAAGCCTGGGGCGCGGCGGCAAACTACGACCTGTGCCTGAACACCGGCGATATGACCATTGAGGAGGCAGCGGCACAGATTAAATTCTATCTGAAGCAAAAGAGCTATATTGACTGATTGGACAGGGGGCATGTCCGCTCCCCTGTCCGGCTGTATTCTTTTTATTTCATATTATTTCAGTCTCTCTTTTCATCTTCCTTCGCCCATCCAAAAGAATATTTCACAGCCTTATTCCAGCCTGCTATCCTTTCCTCACGGGCTTCTTTGCTGATAGACGGCTGAAATGTCCGGTCGATGGCCCAGTTCTTAATCACATCCTCCTTGCTTGTCCAGTAACCGACCGCAAGACCCGCCAGATAAGCGGCTCCCATTGCCGTTGTCTCCACGCACCGGGGCCTTTCTACCGGAGCATTAATAATATCTGCCTGCGTCTGCATCAGGAAGTTGTTGGCGCTTGCGCCCCCGTCTACCTTTAACGCCTCCAGCTCAATTCCTGAATCTGCCCTCATGGCCTGCAGAACGTCATTGGTCTGATATGCCAGAGATTCCAGCGTCGCACGGATAATATGATATTTATTTACTCCCCTGGTAATGCCTACGATAGTTCCTCTCGCATATTGATCCCAGTGCGGCGCTCCAAGCCCTGTAAATGCCGGAACCACATAGCAGCCGTTGGTATCCTTTACCTTGCCTGCCATATATTCGGAATCCGGCGCGGAATCAATTAAACGCATCTCGTCACGCAGCCACTGAATAGAAGCTCCTGCCACGAAAATAGAGCCTTCCAGGGCATAATTTACTTTTCCGTCCAGTCCCCATGCGATAGTGGTAACCAGCCCGTTATTGGAAAAAATCGGCTTCTCGCCCGTATTCATAAGCAGAAAGCATCCTGTTCCGTACGTGTTCTTCGCCTCGCCGGGCCGGAAACAGGTCTGTCCGAAAAGAGCTGCCTGCTGGTCTCCCGCCGCCCCTCCAATCGGAATCGGGCCGCCCAGAAAGGATGGATCTGCCTCACCGTAGACGCAGCTTGAAGGCTTCACCTCCGGAAGCATACATCTGGGGATATTCAGCTCTGACAGAATCTCGTCGTCCCACTTCAGCTCCCGGATATTGAATAACAGAGTTCTGGCTGCGTTGGAGTAATCCGTCACATGCACTTTCCCCTTTGTCAGCTTCCAGATCAGCCACGTCTCCACAGTTCCGAACAGCAGCTCCCCTCTTTGGGCGCGATCCCTGGCTCCCTCCACATTGTCCAGAATCCATTTCAGCTTCGTGCCGGAAAAATAAGCGTCTATGACCAGCCCTGTCTTCCGGCGGAAAATATCTACCAGCCCTTTATCCTTCAGGGAATCACAATACCCGGAGGTGCGGCGGCACTGCCATACAATCGCCCGGCAGACAGGCTCCCCCGTATTCTTATCCCACACAATCGTGGTCTCGCGCTGATTCGTAATACCGACCGCCGCGATATCCGACGCATCGGCTCCTATTTTAGACATCGCTTCCACGGCCACGCCAAGCTGCGAGGACCAGATCTCATTGGCATCATGCTCCACCCAGCCCGGCTTCGGAAAATACTGCGTAAATTCCTTCTGGGCCGCACTGCATATCTCGCCTTTCTCATTAAAAAGGATGCACCGGTTACTGGTCGTCCCTGCGTCAAGCGCCATTACATATTTTGCCATAAATAAATTCCCTCCTGCCTGATAAACCAAAAAAATCCCAGAAGCTTCTGCCTCCGGGATTCTGTCATGCGGAAGAAGGGACTTGAACCCTCACGAGCGTAACGCTCACAAGAACCTGAATCTTGCTCGTCTGCCAATTCCGACACTTCCGCATCACATACTACGGTTGTAATCATACCTCATTTTGACGAAATTGTCAAATATTTCTAAAATGTATTTGAAAAAATGCTCTCCGTAGATTCTATTTATGCCCTGTTTCAAAGTATCATTTAGTCAAACACCCGTTGTCGAAAGGAAGGTATAAAAAATGGATTATCATGCATTAGGAAGAAGGATTCGTGAGGAACGTCTGAGACTGAATCTTACTCAGGAGAAACTGGCAGAGGAAGTCGGGGTATCCACCGCTTATATCGGACAGATTGAAAGAGGTGAGAGAAGCCTGACTTTGGACAAACTCGTAAAAGTTGTAAACCGTCTTGGTGTCACTATTGATTTCCTGTTAGCTGATTATGTCATTGCCACTGATGACACAAGCATTAATCTGCTGATCCAGCTTATGCACGACCGCACAGCAGAGGAAAAAGCCCTGGCGATTAATCTTCTGAAAGTATTGTTTGCAGACAAGTAGGATTAAAAGGGCTATTGTAAAATGTAATCTGCATAGTATTTTCCGAACCTGCAGACCGCCTTTTTGCAATAGCCCGTTCTTTTTAAAAATATACCAGCTCTTCTTCCGGTTTCCGGGCGCTCTTAATATGGGTGGAGTGAAGAACGATTCCTTCCTCTCCGCTGTATTCTTCCCGCTTCTCCACATGAGCTTTCGCAGTGACGGAAATCCATTGTTTGGATTTTAACCGATCCACATAAGACGATTTGCAGAGAAATCCGATAAATGCCGTATCGTCCGCACAGCAGGTCATTGCCATTCTCCCCGGCACAAAATATCCCTGGGGAAGACGTTTATTGATATACACCATACCGGTAAACTTCAGCGTCCTGCCGTCATATTTCTCCGGATGGTCCATAGCGTCAATATACCAGATCCCATAATCCGCATCTGCAATTTCAATCACATCTGCATTGATATCAAAGGGCATCTCTTCCTCAAACTGAAGCTGTTCTCCATCCTCCTTCTCAAAGACCACCTGGGCCTTAGGATTCACTGCCCGCATATTTCTTTTGTAAGCCGCTGCAGGAGTCTCATCCGTACTGCGGTTAAAAAGAATCAGGTCCGAATCCTTAGCCATCTCCATAAACAGAGACTTCATATTTTTCAGATACACATCAAAGGTGGACGCATCCACTGTTGTGATCACCTGCGCCACAAACCAGCCTTTAGGCATATACATATCCCTCAGCTCGTCCAGTCCCCACATACAGTTGTATTCCAGCACAATCTGGGTTGGCTTATATTTTTTCTGGCATTCAGTCAGGAACATTTCGTTCAGCTCGCTCTTATCCTCCAGCATAACCAGCGTGGCATTGGCTTTTTTCAAAACTTCTTCGTCGTACTCTTCGATTCCCTCCTCGCAGGCAATGACCAGATTGCGCTCTCCTCCGGAGAAATACTCATCCGACAGAGTTTCAAGCACAAACCGGGTTTTGCCGCTCTCCAGAAATCCATGAACCACAAATACAGGAATTTTCATCATGACGCCCACCTTTTACATCAGACCAAACAGCTTTGTCAGTTCCTCCTCATTGAGATGGGAACCAATCACGCAGAGACGGCCGGTATAATCAGCATCTCCGCGGCGCACCTCGAACTCCTCCGGCACCATATCAAAATGCAGCCAGGTTCCGTCTGTACATGGAACAATGCCTTTCGCACGCAGAATAATGCCGCAGTCATCATCGTCAGAAAGCTTCGACAAAATCTCTCTTAACTCCTCCTCACCGTACTTATGAGGAGTTTCCCTGCCCCAGCTCGTGAAAATCTCGTCTGCATGATGATGGTGCTCATGTCCGGAACCATGGTCATGGCAGCCGCAGGTACAGTCGTCTCCATGGTCATGGGAATGCTCATGGCTGTTCTCATGGAAATGACCGTGTTCACAGGCTTCCTCATGATGATGAGCATGTGTTTCCAGTTCTTCCTTCATAATCAAATCCTGATGCTGCATCGCGGCTAGAATCTGTTCTCCCTTCAGCTCATCCCACGGAGTCGTGATAATCGTTGCCTCCGGGTTCTTTTCCTTCAGCATATTTACACAGGCATTCAGCTTTTCTTCCGACATTTTCTGGGTACGGCTGATAACAATCGTTCCGGCATTCTCTACCTGATTATTGAAAAATTCACCGAAATTTTTCATATACATCCGGCATTTCTGTCCGTCCACCACAGTTACAGAGCTGTTCAGCTCCACCGGCTCCGCAGCGGCCACGCCCTGAACTGCTTTTGTCACATCAGACAGCTTTCCCACACCGGACGGTTCAATTAAAATACGATCCGGGGCATAGGTCTCAATCACCTCTTTTAAAGCGGCTCCGAAATCGCCTACCAGGGAACAGCAGATGCATCCGGAATTCATCTCCGTAATCTGCACTCCCGCCTCTTTTAAGAACCCTCCGTCAATGCCAATCTCTCCGAATTCGTTTTCAATCAGAACAACCTTCTCTCCTGCGAATGCTTCCTTCAGCATCTTCTTGATAAATGTGGTCTTGCCGGCTCCGAGAAAGCCGGAAATAATCTCAATCTTTGTCATGTTCTGTTCCTTCTCTCCTTCCTATCGCATATAATGAAGCCCTCGGAAGCTTACCAATATGGTAGAAATTCCAAGGGCTTTTGTGCAGGTAAATCTTATTTATTCAGCGCGTTCTTAGCAACCTCTGCCAGAGAAGTGAAAGCTCCCGCATCGTTAACTGCCATATCAGCGAGAATTTTTCTGTTCATCTCCACGCCTGCAGTTTTTAATCCATACATAAATTTGCTGTAGGATAAGCCGTTCATACGCGCCGCTGCATTGATACGTGCAATCCAAAGCTGTCTGAACTGGCGTTTTCTCTCTTTACGTCCTGCATAAGCGCTGGCTAAAGCTCTCATAACAGACTGCTTTGCAACTCTGTACTGTTTGCTCCTTGCTCCTCTGTAGCCCTTTGCAAGCTTTAATACTCTATTGTGTTTCTTTTTAGCGTTTAATCCGCCTTTAACTCTTGCCATCTTTCTTCCTCCTTAACTATCTGAAACCTTATAAATACGGTAAAATCTTCTTCATGCTCTTTACGTTGGTTGCATCCGTAATGGTAGCTTTCCTAAGATTTCTCTTTCTTTTCTGGGACTTTTTAGTCAGGATATGGCTCTTATAAGCTTTCATTCTTTTTAACTGGCCGGTTCCGGTCTTTTTGAAACGTTTTGCAGCTGCTCTGCTGGTTTTTACCTTTGGCATATGTTTGTTCCTCCTGTAATTCTGTAATATACTCCGGATCTGACGATCCGGCGTTAACTTATCGGTTTTTCAATAAGTAACTTTAACGCTTTTCCGTTAAAAACATAGTCATGCTGCGGCCCTCCATCTTCGGAGCCTTATCGACAACCGCAATATCTGCCATCCTTTCGGCAAATACATCCAGAATCTGTTTACTGCTCTGCACATGCGCCATTTCACGTCCGCGGAAACGAAGCGTCACTTTCACTTTGTCACCCTTCTGAATGAACTTTCTGGCTGCATTGACCTTCGTATTCAGATCGTTGTCGTCAATATTCGGAGACAGACGAACTTCTTTGATTTCGATGGTTTTCTGTTTCTTCTTTGCTTCCTTCTCTTTTCTCGCCAGCTCATAACGGTACTTGCCGTAATCGATAATCTTACATACCGGCGGCTTTGCGGTAGGAGCAATCTTTACTAAATCCAGCTCAGCCTCCCTCGCCAACCTCATTGCCTCACTGGCAGACATAATGCCTAACTGCTCTCCATCCTGGCCGATCACACGGACCTCCCGATCCCGAATCTGCTCATTAATCATTAATTCGCTAATAACTGTACACCTCCGCGCATAAATGGGGCAGCTTTTCTGCCCGCAAAAAAAGTGGATAGAAAACTATCCACTTTAATACACAAAATAAATATGCCGTCAGCATACTGTTTCTTCCTGTATTAACCCGGGTCACCGCCTGTGCCGAGGTGAGAGTGGATACTCTTCTTTCATTTCATAACTCAGATCATTTTATCACAGGCGTAGCCGGGTGTCAACCATTTTTTCACAAAACAGCTTAAACTGAAAATTGTAACATTAAATGCGAAAGGAAGCGAAAGCCTCCCGACGCATTATTTTTTTACCAAAAAACGGGCAACACTGGCCCCTCGGCCATTTTGTAAAGTCTGTATTTATCGGTGAAGGATAACAAGTTTTAAGTCCGGTTTTTAAGGTGAAAACCGGGCGGCGGTGGAGAGCAGCAACGCCTAAAAAGGCTCCATGTCGTTCAACAAGTTTCCGGCTTTTAAGGTGAAAGCCGGTACGGTCAAGGTGGCCCAGAAAAAAGACGCCAGCCGGAGCGCGGGAGGCCGGTTGAGAAGTACCCGCCCGAAAATGCAGATTTTACAAAATGGCCGGAGTATGCACCCACACCACAAGGAGGTGAGAACGTGAGAAACTACCGATATTTGACGCTGGCAGACCGCGAGGCGCTGGAGTCCCGCTATCTCAAAGGAGAACGCCCGCAGGATATAGCCGACTCTCTCGGCGTGCATGTGGCGACTATCTACAAAGAGCTGAAACGCGGGGACACTGGGGATCTTGACTGCAACATGCGGCAGGGCTACAACGCAAAGCTGGCCCAGCTACGGCTCCAGCAAAACCTCAAACGCAGAGGCAGCAAGGCCAAACCTGAACAGCAGAAACTTGAAACTGTCACCACATAACGCACAAGAAAGGAACACTCCGCCATGATGTTAGAAGAATTTGAAAAAAGAACGGGCTACTTCCCTACCATGGAAGAATACGCAGCGATCGAGAAGGCTTATATGGAATTTAGCGGCGACAAAGACGCCTTTTGCAAAGCCTACAAAAAGAACGAGGACGGGATCGCCGAAAGGATCCAGCGCGAGGTGAATATGCAGCACATCAACGCGCAGAGCGAGGCTGAGAAAGCTCAGAAGGCCATGGAAGAACGGATCGCAGAGCTGGAGAAGGCTCTGGAGCGCGAGCAGGAATGGCGGCCCTACGAGGACACCGACAACGTGCAGCAGGCCGACTACGAAAAGCTGGCGAGCCAATCTGACACCGAGCACATGAGCGACGAAAAGGCCAAGGATCTGCTCTATGAGTGGTACGGCTTCGCAAAGGAGAAAATCAAGATACACCACAGCGTCCCGGTTTACGAAGTCAACCGCCACAGAAGGCTGAGGAAAGTCGGCGAACTTGACCGCTCCCCGCTTTACAATGCGACCGACTGGAACTATATCCGCTTCGACTGCGGCTGCATGAGCTACGAGCTTTACAACGATAACCTGCGGCCATACATGCACTGAAAGGAGGCACCGGTATGGCAAACACTAACGACTTCAAGTACGACGCCGCTCTCTTGTGCCGGGCTTCCTTCCCCGCCCGGCTGGAGGACGACGGCCGCCCCTGCATTGTAGAGGTATCAGTTTACCGACTCAACGCCGTGGCCGTCACCAGTTATCTGCTCGACGGCTTCGAGCCCCTGCTCCAGTTTCTCGGCATGGACGGGACGGACACATACATAACCCGGCACGAGGTTGACGACCTTTTCACCGTTGTGCATATCGACAAGGAGGCAGCACCATGGCAGCAATAAACGCAATCGCAAAAGACTGGGCCGACGAGCTCCGCGACGGGATCGCATGGGTGATCGTCTGGAAAACCGGCCGAAGCTGGAACGCTACGGCGGTATGGCTGAACAGTGACGACGACACCTTCGAGCCGGAGGATCTGGAGCAGGCCCGCAAGATACTGGCGCAGGATCCGAACGCCGTTATGCTGAACGGCTATTACTGCGGACACTTCGGCGAGGACATGACCGTGGCAGAGCTGGCGGCAGGGATCCGCTGGCACTACGAGAACGGCTACAACCTGCTGGACGACTCGACGGCATTTCCACCGGAGCCAATGGAGCGCCCGGCCGATCTTCCGGCCTCTCTCCCGTGGTACGGCAAGGCCACCAGCGCAGAGCCGGATCCCTACGTCTACGACGGCTACATGAGCCCGGAGGACTACGAGCACATGCACGAGCTCATGGCTGCGGATCGGCAGCATGAGGACGCGCAGCAGGCAGAACACCCGCCGGACGACGAACCCGCAGAGCTTCGGAGCCCGCCCACCATGGATCTGACGCTCACCCTCACGCCGGACACGGCCAGCGCCCTGCTGGACGCAATCACGCCGCAGATCGTGAAGTTCTGGGAGTCCGTGAAAAGCTGGGTAAACGAGGTGGCGAAGGCCCTCGGCGAAATCGCGGCAGCCATAGGCAAGGCCGCAGCCACGGCCGTGAACAACTTCGTGGACGCCATGCTCTACAACGCAAACGACCGCCCGAAGTGGTGGCATTTATATAAACACGCAAAGAAGCGGCGAACCCGCAAGAAATACCGGCGGCTGCTCATGCAGCAGCTCACCCGGAAACTGGCGGCCGCTGCGTCTGGATAGGAGGTGAACCATGAGCAAGCCATACAGAACATGCCCGAAATGTGGCGCACATTTAGACCACGGCGAGCCCTGCAACTGCGAGGATCGCACAGAGCACGAACCGGCCCAGAGTGCCGCGGATCTGGCGCATGAACCGGCTACAAAAGACGAGCGCCAGCCCGTACTCATGCCCGGCGCATGACCGGCGCACGGTATGAAACCTGCCGAGAGTGCGGGCTGGAGTGGAACGTGAGCCGCCAAGCGGCGATCCCGTTGAGTGGCTACCTCTGCCCGCGGTGTAGAGGAAAGAGACGAAAGGAGGCGCAAGGCCGTGAAGATAGTCAAAACCAGAAAGCCGGAGGCCGTGGCCGTGGACTTCGGCGCGATCCCTTCGCACCAGAATGACGCCATGTGCAGAACGCTGATCGGCTGCGTCGGCCGCTTATTCGAGGATCCGGCCGTTCAGGCAGACTATAAGCGCTGGCAGCAGGAACGCCAGCAGAAAATGAAAGGAGCAAACACATGAAAAACGAGGTTATTTTCGACAACCGGGGGATCCCGGACATTATGGTGAGTTTTACGCCCGACGAGCTGGGCCTCCCGGCAGAAATCAGAGGCAAGGCCGTGAAGGAGTACGCGATCAGCAAGTACCCCAACACTCTGATCGAGGGCGTGCCCTACTCCCTGCCCTACCAGCAGCCCGCCGTCAACATCAACCACGACGAGGCGATCCGGCTCTGCGAAGGCAAGGGCCCCGGCTGGCACTTAATCACTAATGACGAGTGGGCCGCGCTGGCACACCAGAGCCGCAAGAACGGCACCCTCCCCCGCGGAAACACTGACTGCGGAAAGAGCCACAGCCACCCGGAGGAAACCGGCACTACATACAGAGACAGCAGCGGGGACAGCAAAACCCTGACCGGCTCCGGCCCGGTGACATGGAACCACAACCACACGGCCGAGGGAGTCGCCGACATGTGCGGCAATATCTTTGAACATGTCGGCGGGATCCGCTTCTTAAACGGGCAGGTGCAGGTGATCCCCAACAACGAAGCGGCAGCAGGCGCGGATCAGTCCAAAGACTCGAAGGAGTGGACGCCGCTCTATACTGCCGACGGCGACACAATCTTCTACAACGTGGAGGACGGCGAGATCAAGCTCCAACCGGTAGCACCGGACAGCAAAGACTACGACGGCGTGCCGTTCGTGGATCTGGACGGCTCGGCTCTGGAAGTGCCGGAGAAACTGATCGAGCTCGGCCTCTATCCCACCAGCGAGGACTACAACGGCCGCGAATACTTCTGGCTGGACACTGACGGAGAAAGGATCGTGATCCGCGGGGGCGCCTGGTACAGCGGTGCGGACGCTGGTGTGTTCTCCTTCTACGGCTCCTACTCCCGCGCGCTTGTGCGCTGGTACGTGGGCTTCCGCTCCGCTTTAATTCGGTACTCTGGCGACTCTGGCGATCTGGATAATCTGGACGGCAAAGACGGCAAGCAGACCGACGAACCGAGAGAAGAAACCGCCGCGCCGTCGTTCGACGCGCTGCCCGGCCCCGTACAGTTACCCACGCTTGTGCGGCTTATACTGGCCCGCCAGCTGACCGTTCTTTACGAAGCGGCAGGCGGCAAGGATCCCGAAGGCTTCAAGCGCATAGCGAACACGGCCACCGACAAGGAGCTCCAGCAGGCTGCGGCCCTCTCGCTGCCTCTGTCTCAGGTGAACACGGCCGTGGAGCTTTACCGCAACGTGAGCCAGCAGCTCAAAATTGCCAACACCCTGACGCTGACGATCGGGAAGGAGGCGGCCGACCATGAATAACCTCCGCGAAGTTTTCCAGAAATATGCGGCCGTCGTGTTCTTTGATACCGAAACAAGCGGGCTCGACGCCGACACCTGCCAGATCATAGAGCTGGCGGCGATCCGGATCGAGCAGACCGGCCGGGGCACCCTCCGAGTGGTGAAAACCTTCGACGACTTCATAAGGCTGCCGGAGGGCGAAAAGCTGCCGGAGAAGATCACCGAGCTGACGGGGATCACCGACGAAATGCTGGAAAAGGAAGGGCTCGACGAGAACGACGCCGTGTACGACTTCGAGGAACTGCTCGACGACACAGCCGGGCCGGTGCTGCTGGCAGCACACAACGCCCAGTTTGATCTCCAGTTTGCCGGAACCATGGCCGAACGCTACGCGCAGCCCTGCGCCGAGCTTCTGGCCCGCGCCGACTACCTCGACACCCTGACCGTGTATAAAGACCGGCGGCCATATCCTCACAAGCTGGCGAACGCGATCGCGGCCTACAAGCTGGAGGACAAGGTGCAGAACTCCCACCGGGCGATCGACGACGTGGCGGCGCTTTTCGAGGTATGCAGGGCCATAGACGACGAGCGGGCCGATCTTCTGGAGTATGTGAACATTTTCGGCTACAACCCAAAGTACGGCGTCGCAGGCCGCCGCCTCGCTGGCGTGACCTACTGGCCGCAGCGCTTCAACAAGTTTATGCAGTCGCCGGGCTATACGCTCCCGGCACTGGCAAAGAAAGGAGCGAAGGCATGAGCAACGCCGTTATGATAACCCTGATTATTTGCGCGACGCTGATCGCGCTCAGTCTGATAAACAAGAAAAAGAAATAGGAGGCAGAACCATGGAAAGAAGCGAAAATCTCGCGGGGGGGGGTAAACGCATGAACCACAACACCCCGCTGACGCCGGAGCAGCAGGAACTCGCCGCCCGGCACCACCAGACAATATACTCATACCTCCGGGGCAAAAGGCTGGACGCCTCGGAGTGGTACGACGTGGCCGTGTTCGGCTACCTTCGGGCCGTCCGGCTCTACACCGAGCGGCCAGAGCTCCAGCGCTATTCCTTTACCACCATAGCGGGCAAGACCATGAGCTCGGAAATTGACAAGGAGCGCAGGAAGGCACGGCGCAGGATCCAGCCCCTCAGCCTCGACGCCGAGCTGAACGAGGACGGCCTGACCTTATACGGCCTGATCGGGGATCCCAAGTTTCTGCCGTATCAGCAAGAGGACGAAGTGGTGGCGGCCCAATACATGCCGCTGCTGGAAGTCCTGACAGAGCAGCAGCTCGCTGTCCTCACCATGAAGGCACAGGGCTACACCTACCGGGAGATCGCCGAAGCGCTGGGCCTGAATACATGGAGGGCCGCAGCCTCTACGGCAGACCGGGGGCGGCAGGCAATCAGGCAGGCCGAGGACAAGCGCAGCGACGCCCTGAAAGCCAGAACAGACAAAGAGCTGGGCTGGTGTACCCCGGCCGACCTTTTCCGGGAGTGCGAGGCATACGCCCGCAGGAAGCTGGCACTCAATAAGCTGCGCACCGGTGACAGCTACGGCGAGAACTACCTCGCGCTGCTTACGGCCGACACAATCCGCGAGCGGGGATTTTCCCGCTACACCATAAAACGCTATGAACTGGAGGCAGCAATATGACAGAAAAAAAGAACGGCCGCCCGACGCAACCGGGCAGCCATTCGGTGAGCTATCAGCACAGACGCCGAAAGCCTACGCCCATTTTACACCGGCTGGCGGCAAAATGCAAGAGCCTAAACTGGCGCTGGATCCTCCCTGCCATGCTCGTGTTTCTTGTCCTCTTTTCCCTTGTGTGCTATGCGACGGGGATCGGCAGGAAGCAGGCAGCGGACGACGAGCCCACGACAACGGCCACAGAGGCACCGGAACCGACGCCGGAGCCTGCGCAGCCGCCCACCTATGTGTTCATACACGGCGAGGGCTGCCCGGTAAATATGCAGGCCATGACGGACGCATGGGCGGCAGAGGCAGGATTTGAGAAACGATACATCATCACCGACGAGGAACGCTACGAGCTGGCGTCTGCAATCACCGCCGAGGCAATCGGCGAACCCTTCGCGGGCAAGGTGGCCGTGGCCCAGTGCATACTCCAAGCATGTGAGGACGACGGGATCCGGCCGATCGAGGCCCTGACAAGGTACAAATACAGCACCCGCAGGCCGGAGCCGACCGACGAGGCACTGGCAGCCGTGGCGGCCGTGTTCGACTTCGGGCACGTCGCCACCAGCGAGCCGATCAAGTATTTCTACGCGCCGGATCTCGTGGCGAGTTTCTGGCACGAGTCGCAGGTGTATGTAATGACAATAAACAACCACAGATTTTTCAAGGAGGTGCAGCATGGACAAGGAAACCAAGAGCCCGCTCGATCTTGTGACTGAGCTTCTGGCGGTTATGACGGCGCGGGCCGTCGAGTCTGAACGCCAGAGGGACGAGGCCCAGAAGTCTGCGGACGAGTGGTACCACAACTGGCAGCGCAAAGACGCCGAGCTCAAAGAAGCGGAGGCGAAGCTGCACGCGGAGATCGGAGAACATCAAGAAACCCGGCGACAGCTCCGGGAAGCATTGAACAATCAGGAAGGAGCTCAGGATCATGGGAAAGGCAATCACTAAGGCGAAGGAGATCGCCGCAGAAACCAAGAACACCACGGCGGCCTCTGCTGCCGGTATCACTACCGACGAAGCGGGCAAGGCGCTGACCGAAGCAGGCGCAACCATGGCGGCCCCTGCTGCTCAGGAAGAACCGCAGGCCCCGGCCGTCACTCTTGACGAGCTGGAGGGCATGGACGACGCCCTCTGGACGCAGGACGAAGCCGAGGACGCCCCGCGCCCAGCATGGAGGATCACCGACGACGGCTGCGCAGACTGGGCCTGCCGCAAAATCGCCGAGGAAAAGGCCGAGCTTGACCGGATCCGGGAGCTGGCAGACGCCCAGATCCAGAAGATCGAGGAAAAGGTGGCGGCTGCCGAGCGCCGTTTCCAGAATGGCACCCGTTTTTTTACCGGAAAGCTCGCGGAATACTTCGAGACGGTGCCGCACAAAACCACCAAGACCAAAGCAAGCTACCGGCTGCTGTCTGGCACCCTGACGCGCAAATTCGGCGGCACCACCATGAAGCAGGACGACGAAAAGCTCGTGGAGTTTCTAAAAGGCTCCGGGCAGCTGGAGTTTATCAAGACCGAGGAAAAGCCGAGGTGGGGCGACTTCAAAAAGCGGCTTGAAATCATGGGCGGCAGCGTCGTGGACAAGGAAACCGGCGAGATCGTGGAAGGCGTGACCGTCGAAACGAAGCCGGACACCTTCACGGTGGACGTATAAGGAGGCAGACATGGCAGGAAACACCAGCAAGACCGCTGCAGCAGCTACGCAGCCGAAGGCCGCAGAAACGCCTCCGCGCGAAGCCCTCAGCCTTCAAGAGAAATTCATCAAGCTACGGGAGGCCGTGCCGTCTATCTCCCAGAAGCAGCACAGCGACGGCGTAAAGTATAAGTTTGCAAAAATCTTTGACGTGTACGAGCTTCTCACCCCGGCCATGAACCAGTACGGCGTCAACTTCGACATAGTGGCCGAGAAGGCCACCAGACACGCGGAAAACGGCGACGAGGCGTACTATCACACATACCAGCAGCAGACGCGCAACGGGGCCCGGATCGTGTGGGTATATGAGGCAGACATAACGATCCGCTGGACGAACGCGGACGATCCGGAGGATAAGCTGGAGGTGACGCTTCACGCAATCGGCACCAATGACGGCGGCCCAGACAAGGCCAAGGGCTCCGCGTGGACATATTGCCTTAAATATTATCTTTTTGAGAAATTCGGCATAGATCAGGGCGACGACGATCCGGACATGAACGACCACGGCAGCGAAGCACCGCCACCGCCCCAAAATCGCCCCACAGCGCCTCAAAACGGTGCCGCGGGCAGAAATACCCAGCCGCAGCCGCAAAACGCCCAGAACGGGCACACGGGCGCTTCACGGCCCCTATCTGACGCGCAGCTCACCCGCATGTACCGAAAAGGTGAGGACGCCGGGATCACGCAGGCGCAGATCAATGAGAAAATCGCCAAAAGCTACGGACAGCAGGATCCGCACAATATGACGCGGGCTCAGTATGAAGAAATCTGCAAGCTGCTGGACGCCGAGGCAAGGAAACAGCAAGGAGGGACTGCAAATGTTTAACCATGTGGCACTTCTGGGCCGTCTGGCTCAGGAACCCGAACTCAGATACACGCAGGGCGGCACTCCGGTGGTGAGCTTCGATCTCGCCGTTCAGGTGCCGAGCAAAGACAAAGACACGCCGCCGGACTACATACCGATCGTGTGCTGGCGTGAGCAGGCCGAGTTTTGCGAGCGATACCTGACAAAAGGCCGCCAAGTAGTCGTTGAGGGCCCCATTTCCACGCGGAAAGATGACGGCAGCGACGGGAAGCGGCACAAAGTCGTAGAAGTCAACGCCTCCCGGATCTACTTCGCCGACGGCAAGGAGTCTGGCGGTGGCGGCTATGGAGACGGATACTCAGGATAACAGAAAGGAGGCAGAGCCGTGGCTCAGGACGCAAAAAAAGGCTTTTTGCTTTATTACGACTACCGAAAGCACCTCGCCCTCCTGAACGACGAGGAACGCGGGAAGCTGCTCATGGCTCTGCTGGACTATGGCGAACACGGCACCCAGCCAGAGCTCGAAGGGGCCGCCCTTATGGCTTTTTCCTTCATTCAGGCACAAATGGACAGAGACGCCGAGAAGTACGCTGAAACCGTCAAAAAACGGAGCGAAGCGGGGAAAATGGGCGGCAGACCTTCAAAAGCACAAAAAGCAAATGCTTTTTCTGAAAAGCAAAGCGAACCAAAAAAAGGAGATACAGTAACAGATACAGAGACAGTAACAGATACAGAAACAGATATAGATCACCCCCTACCCCCTAAAGGGGGCCAGCAGCAGCCCGTCCCTTTTACGCAGATCGTTGAACTTTATCACGCGATATGCACCAGCTACCCAAAGCTGCGGGCCATTGAGGGAAACCGAAAAAAACAGCTTGCGGCTCGCTGGAAGAAATACGGCGGGATCGAAGCCTTCCGGGAGTTATTCGAGAGAGCCGAGGCTTCGGCCTTCCTGAAAGGCGACAACGACAACGCATGGGCGGCCGACTTTGACTGGCTGATCCGGCCCACTAACATGAGCAAGGTGCTGGAGGGGAAATACGACAACGACAGACCGAAAGGAGGACAAGGGCATGGAGACAATAGCGGACATTCTGGTGGGCAGAACAGCGACGCCGGAAAACGGGACGAGACGCCCCTCTCCGGCTTCCAAATGGCAGACAGCTGAACCGGAGGCCCAGAAGTCGGAGCCGTGGATCCTCAGCAACTCGCCGGAGGCCGCAGGCTATAACCCGCCGGAGCCGGTGCCGTGTGAATACTGCGGCAAGCTGCGGCTGACGAAGGGCTTCAAGTTTGGGGAGCGTATCATGTGGGCCCCGTATGGCCCGGAGCGCTGCGACTGCCCGGAGGCCGTGGCCCGGTATGAGCAGGAAACAGCCGAACGGGAGGCAAAGGAACGGGCCGAACGCGAAGCCAAGGAAGCCGAGGAAATGCGCGCCCGCGTGCGCCGTATCATAGGCGACAGCGGCATGAGCGCCCGCTTCCTTCGCCGCACCTTCGACACATTCCAGCCCACCGGCGAGAACCAGAAGGCCCTCCGTGTATGTGCAGCATACGCCGACGCCTTCAAGGATAAGCTGCCGCGCAACAATGCGGAGCCCGGCCGCAACGGCCTATTCATCACCGGCCCGAAGGGAACCGGAAAGACACACCTCGCCGCTGCCATAGCGAACCAGCTCATGCAGCAGGGCACACCGGTGATCTGCATGACTATGATCGACCTGCTGGAGCGTATCAAGCGCACCTACGAGCAGAACCGGCAATACGGCGGGGAAATCAGCGAGGGCAACGTGCTGGACACCTACAAGCGCGTGCAGCTGCTCATTATCGACGACATGGGGAAGGAACCGGCAACCGAGTGGGCCGTATCCAAGATTTACGCCATAATCAACGCCCGGTATGAGGCATACATGCCGACGATCATCACCACCAACTACACAGACGCCGAGCTCGTCCGCAGGCTGACACCGAAGGACTCCGGGGATCCGACCACGGCAGACGCCACGATCGACCGGCTCCGGGAAATGTGCGCCGCCATAGTAACCACCGGCGAGAGCTGGCGCAGCAAGTAAGGAGGCGGCCATGGAACTGACACCGATCACGTTAAGGCAGGCGCAGGCGTTCGTCAATGAGCACCACCGGCACAACATAGCGCCGCGGGGCCATAAATTCAGCATAGGGCTGGAGAAAGACGGGATCCTGATCGGCGTCTGCATTGTGGGGCGACCGATCGCAAGGTATAGCGACGACGGAAAGACAGCCGAGGTGCTGCGCGTGTGCGTTCTGGAGGGAAACCCAAACGCCAACAGCAAGCTATACGGCGCAGCCGTCCGAGCCTGCAAAGCCATGGGCTATACAAAGATCATCACCTACACGCTGCCAGAAGAAGGCGGCGCAAGCCTTCGAGCTGCTGGCTTCATAGCCGAGGGCACAACATCAAAAAGGCCGAAAGGCTGGGACACTCCAAGCCGACGACGTGAGACGCTGGAAAAGTACCCAGACGGCCAGAAAATACGCTGGAGCCACAACTGACAAGGAGGTGAACACATCATGCAAATTATAACCGGCGACGTGCTGGAAGTTATAAAAGAACTGCCGGACTGCTGCTGCAGCACCTGCGTGACCTCCCCGCCCTACTATGGCCTGAGAAACTATGGAACCTATGGACAGATCGGCCTCGAAGAAACACCGGATCAGTACATTGAGCGGCTGGTGGCTATCTTCCGAGAGGTGCGCAGAGTCCTGAAAGACGACGGCACCCTCTGGCTGAATATCGGCGACAGCTACGCAGACAAAGCGGCAGGCGCAGCCAAACGCAAGGATCTGAATGGGATCCCGTGGCTGCTGGCCTTCGCACTCCGATCAGACGGCTGGTACCTGCGGGCCGACATAATCTGGCACAAGCCCAACACTATGCCGGAAAGCGCAAAGGACAGACCGACGAGGGCTCACGAGTATATTTTTCTGTTAAGCAAAAGCCCGGACTACTTCTACAACGCCGAAGCAATCAAGGAACCGGCCGCAGGTTTTCCGGGAAGTGAAAACCCGAACGCCAGACGCCGGGGCAATACAAAGACTTTTAGAGGCGGCAACGCATACACCCACAATCAAGCAGCAGAAAATAGCGCCAGCGTGGAAAGAGAAAGCCACGGCCTCGCTCCGAACGAAACCGGAAAGAGGAACCGTCGCACCGTCTGGACAATCGCCACAAGGCCCTACAAGGGCGCACACTTCGCCACATTCCCAGAGGAACTGGTGCGGCCCTGCATACTGGCAGGCAGCAGGCCCGGCGACACCATTCTGGATCCGTTCTGCGGGAGCGGGACTACCGGCGCGGTGGCAATTCAGGAGAGCCGCGACTTTATCGGAATAGAGATCAACCCGGAATACAGCAAAATGAGCGAGCAGCGGATCCGGGCGGCTGCTCAGGAAGGAGCAACACCATGAGAAAACGGTTTATTTATATCTGCTCCCCGTGTCGGGGAGATATGGAAAAGAACATCACCAAAGCGCAGGGCTACTGCCGGGAGGCCGCCCAGCTTTTCCCTGACGTGGTGCCGATCGCGCCGCACGTCTACTGCACCCAGTTTCTTGACGACACCCAGCCGGAGGAACGGGCCGCAGGCATGGACATGGGGATCGCCCTGCTGAGCATGTGCTCGGAAATCTGGGTGTATGGCATGGAAAACCCAAGCGAGGGCATGAAGCGCGAGATCGAATACGCGACGGAACACGGGATCCTCGTCCGCGACGCCGTGGAAATCTACCAGCACACCGGAGAGGAACCGCCGGACACTGAGCTGGGCGACGCCCTGATCGTCCTCCCCTCTCACGTCGGCAGCATGAACGGGATCGCGGCCGTGGAGTCCACCACCGTGCGGATCTCTGGCGAGGCCGTCGTGGAACTGGCTCACGAGCTCAGGAAGCACCCCGGCCACGACATAACACTGGAGGCAGAGGCGTGAGCTGGGACATGGTGCCGGGGAAAAACCGCGAGGGCTACCCGGATCCCACAGCAGCGACCGCCCTCTCCAATATCCAGCGCAGCCAGCGAGGGCTCCAGAGCAAGCGGGCCGGGGAACACTTCGAGAACCTGATCGCCGCGAGCCTAAACTGGTACAAGGACAAGGGCGTGGCATACGTCGAAAAGACGCCGGAGCCTATGCGCCCTCTCCGGCCGCCGAACCGGCAAGGCCAGTTTCTTGCCTGCTACATCAAGGCCGGGCAGCCTGATTTTAAGGGCACCCTCACCGGAGGCCGGGCCGTGGTATTCGAGGCAAAGCACACCGACAGCGACCGGATCGAACAGAGCCGCCTCACCGACGAGCAGGTGGAAAGCCTGAGCACCCACCACGGCCTCGGCGCTGCTGCCTTCGTTCTGGTAAGCGTGGGCCTGCAAGACTTTTTCCGGGTGCCGTGGGAAGTCTGGCGCGACATGAAGGACATATACGGCCACAAGCACATGAAGCTGGCCGAGCTGGAGCCCTACCGGGTGCAGTATATCGCCGGAGTGCTCAAACTGCTGGAAGGCGTGGAACTCGACGCTCCAGACAGTGAACAGAAAGGAGATCAGACAAATGAATGAGGCATTGTTAAGCAGCAAAAAGCTGGACTGGTGTACTCCGGCCGACTTTTTCGCAGAGCTGGATCGGGAGTTTCATTTCAACCTTGATCCGGCCGCTACCGATAAAAGCGCAAAGTGCGCGAAATACTTCACCCCGGCCGACGACGGCCTGAAAATGGATTGGGGGGGCTCTTGTGTGTTCTGCAATCCTCCCTACGGACGCCAGATCGGCGACTGGGTGCGCAAGGGCTACGAGGAAAGCCAGAAGCAGGGCACCGTCGTGGTTATGCTCATACCGGCAAGAACCGACACGGCATACTTCCACGACTACATACTGCACGGGAAGGCCGCCGAGATCCGTTTTTTGCGCGGGCGTCTCAAATTTACGGACGAGGACGGCAACGCCAAAGACTCCGCGCCCTTCCCCTCTGCGGTTATTGTATGGCGTAGCCCGGACATGGGCCAGAGCCTCCGCGACATGGTGCTGGAGCTGATCAAGGGCAAGGAAATGACGGCGAACGAGATCGCCGCAGAACTGGCAGACAGGGGCCAGAAAGTAAGCCGCAGCGACGTGGGGCCGATCCTCACAAAAGCGCAGGCGGCCGGGAAAGCAAGAAACGCCGGAAAGCGAGCGTGCAGCGTCACCGGGCGCTCGGCGATCGTCTGGACGGCTTGACATGGAAGGAGGACACCATGAAGGACGCAAGGAAGCTCTGCCCCTTCAAGAAGGAGATCGGGCAGAAATATGGACGTGAACGCGACGGCAAGCTCGGCCACACCGTAAAGGAGCGCCTCGGCTACTGCGCCGGGGACAAGTGCATGGCATACCGTGGCGGCCGCTGCCTGAGACTCGAAAAGGAGGACAAAGCATGAAGGACACCGTGGAAGGGCGGGCGGTAAAAATCGCCGCCAAGATCATGCAGGCTGCCGGGCTCTGCCGCTACGACGACGTGGCGAAGTGCCACCGGATCCACGTTGACGAAAAAACCTGTGACGAGTGCATAAGGCGCTGGCTTCTGACTAAGGCACGCAAAGAACTGGAAAAGGAGGCGAGGAAAAAGTGAAAGCGATCACAGTATGGCAGCCATGGGCCGGAGCTCTGGCTGCCGGTATCAAAGAAAACGAGACACGGAGCTGGGCCACAAAATACCGGGGCCCGATCGCGATCCATGCAGCCATGAGGGACGTGTTCGACGGGCTGGAGCTAATACCGGTGCCGACCGCCCTCAAAATTAAAGAGGCGCTGCGCTGCGAGTGGGCCGACATGCCGAAAGGTGCAGTCGTAGCCACCGGCGAGCTCGTGGACTGTATCAAAATCACGCCGGAGTTTGTCGCTACACTATCCACGGACGAGCTGGCACTCGGCGACTACACGCTGGGCCGGTATGCGTGGAAGTTGGCAAACGTCAGCAGACTGCCGGAACCGGCGCCAATAAAGGGCAAGCAGGGGATCTGGAACTGGGAGGCGCTGCTTCTGAGGCACAAGGGCCGCGACAGCTGGGATCGCCCGGTATATATCGACGAGAGCGGCAAGCTCTGGAAAGACGTTGATCCGCTGCCGGACGGGCCGCCGAAACTCTGCACCGCTCTGTATAATGCCTTCGACGGGGAACCAGACACGCCCATGGAGTACATGAAGAAATACGAAGGCGTGCCGGTGGTATTCCTGCCAGAGCGCGACACATGGAAATGGAGGACAAACACATGATAGGGATCAACATTCTACTGGGTGTCGTGGCGGCGGTGCTGCTGCTCGGCGTTCTGGGCGAAAAAGACAACAAGAGGCACGAGTCGATCACGATCGCCTTCGTGGCCGTGATCGCCCTCATTATCTGCGCAAACACAATTTTTTAAGGAGGACACAAAAATGGGATATAAACCGAAGATCATCACCGGCCGCGTGGCCGGTACGGGCTGGCCTATTGACGGCCACACCCTCTGCTTCTCACAGTGGGACTACGACCCGGAAAACTGGCACCTCTACGGCTGGGACGACGCCGACGACGAGGCCGTCATGCTGACAGTATGGCAGACGGAGAATGAGGCGGGCCTGAGCCTCTACGACACGCTGGAGGACTTCACGGCAGCGTGGAAGGCAAAGGAGTGGGAGCCGCAGGGCGTGTTCGTTCTGGAGCCTGACAAGGTGGAGATCGTCGAGGTAAAACAGGAAGAACAGAAGAACGACGCCCGCGAGAAGCTGCTCGCCCACGGGATCGACCTCAGACCGAGGAAAGACAGCGACAAAGGCGGGATCCTCTGCCTACCGCTCGACAAGAACCTGAACGGCGACACGCAGGCAGCGCACCCGGACTGGACGCCGATCGCCTGCCCGAACTGCGGCCGCAAGTGCTGGAAAATGCCGGAGGCCGACAAACTCCAAGAGGCGCAGGGCGTGAGCCTGCTCTGTACTGAGTGCGCCGTCAAGGCGGGATTTTTAAGCCAATACCAGAACAACCAAAGGAAGCCCGGCGGGAACCGGGCACAAAGAAGGAGGGCAAAACGTGAGCGGAGGCAATAAATACAAAAGCGCCGGCGGCGCGTTCATTCTGGCCGCGACTGCTGCGTGGCTCACCCTGCTGCTGCTGAAAATGGCCGGAGTGCTGCCGATCAGCTGGCTGGCCGTGGCGCTGGGCGTTTTATGGATCCCGGCGGCCGTGGTGGCCGTGGCCTTCCTGCTGGCCCTCACCGTCATAATGGCCCGCGACCTTCACCAGAGGATCCGCGCCCGGCGCGTAGTAAAGAGGATCGCGAGGGACTTCAACCTGCTGGCCCACGGCGAAATACTGGATAAAGCCGCCAAGAGGTACGGGCTGCACCGAGCACCCGGCGAGACAGACAAGGAGCTGCGCGAGCGGATCCTAAAATTCATTAAGGAGGTGGGAGCCCGTGAACGAATATAAGACAGAGGCAGAGCCGAAGGGCTACGCGGACGGCGTGCCAGTGTTTTGCGCTCACGACGCGATCGTGGACGCGGCCAAACTGGTGCCGAACCCGAAGAACCCGAACACGCACCCGGACGCCCAGATCCAAGCGCTCGGCCGGATCATACGGCAAACCGGCTGGCGGGCACCGATCACCGTCTCGAAGCTCTCCGGCTTTATCGTGAAAGGCCACGGCCGCCTCTCTGCCGCTCTACTGGAAGGGCTGCGTGAGGTGCCGGTGGACTATCAGAACTACACCAACGCCGCCGAGGAATACGCCGATCTGGTGGCCGACAACCGGATCGCAGAGCTGGCCGAGACAGACAACCGGCTGCTGGCCGACATTTTCGCGGAGATTGACACCGGCGAGATCCCCATGGAGCTGACCGGGTACACAGAGGACGAGGTGGAGAGCCTCGTCACCGCGCTGTCAGAAGCCCTGCACAACGACCTCCACGAGCCGGACGACATACCGGAGCCGCCAGAACCCGATCAGACCGTCACCCAGAAGGGCGACCTCTGGATCCTCGGCCGTCACCGCGTCGTCTGCGGGAGCTCAACCAACGCGGCAGACATGGGCCTGCTACTGGACGGCGCACACCCGGAGATCCTGCTCACGGATCCGCCCTACTGCTCCGGCGGCTTCCAAGAGTCCGGGCGCAGCAGCGGCAGCATAGGAACCAAGCGCTACGACAAAGACGGCAAGGAGATCGCCGTCACCATAGCCAACGACACGCTCAGCACACGCGGGTACCAGTCTCTCATGCGCGAAGTGCTCCAGAACTTCGACGGCCTCGTGGCCTATATCTTCACAGACTGGCGTATGTGGGTATATTTGTTCGATATTGTGGAAACCGCAGGGCTCGGCGTCAAAAATATGCTTGTCTGGAATAAGAAAAGCCCCGGCATGGGTATGGGCTGGAGGACGCAGCACGAGCTCGTCATGTTCGCCCACCGGACAAAGCCAAAATGGGACAATCACAAGGGCTACGGCAACGTACTGGAGGCCACCCGCTCCGGGAATGAGCTCCACCCGACGCAAAAGCCGGTGGAGATACTGGAGAAGCTGCTGGACAATACGGACTGGGCCAAGGGAGTGCTCGACACATTCGGAGGATCAGGCACGACGCTGATCGCCGCTGAAAGTGTCGGGCAAGCGTCGTTCATCATGGAAATGGAGCCCCGGTATGTGGACGTGATCGTGCGCCGCTACATAAAGACGACCGGCAAAACGACCGGGATCCGGCTAATCAGGAAGGGCAAGGAGCTGGCCCGTGAACAATTCGAGCAAATGTTCGCGGAATAGCAGCAGAAAGGAGGCGAGCCCATGAGCCAGACCAAAAAGCCAAAGGAAACCGACGAGATCAAGCAAAAGCTGGAGCACTACGCGGCCTTCCAGCGCCGGATTGATAACCAGATCGAGCGGCTGGAGTATCTGGAGTCCGTCATGGGCGCACCTTCGAGCCCGAACCTATCCGGGGAACCGAGCGGGGGCGGCGACGGCTCCAGCAAGACCGAGCGGCAAGTCCTCAAAAAGCTGGAGCTCCAGCAGGCGATCAGGGACATGATCGCAGACGAAGCCGCAGAACGCAAAGAGCTGGAGGGCATGATCGAGCAAATGGAACGGCCGGACGAGCAGACCGTCATAGAAATGCACTACCTCGACCATGTGAAATGGTGGCCGATATGCGCGGCCCTATTTAGTGGAGAAGCAGACTACGCCGAGAAGGCCGACAAGTACCTCAAAAGGACATTCAAGCTCCACGGCTCTGCCCTGCAAGCTCTGGCGAAGATATACGCCCAGACAAAAGAAAGCGAGTAAAAAGCCCGCCAAAAGCCACCAAACGGCCGGAGGCGGGCCTTTTTATGCACATCACCCGGCAGCATTGTGGAAAGGCAGGGGGACAAAAAGGGATAAAAAGGGATAAAAGGGGATTGAAAGGGATAAACCCAAAGTGCTACCCTATACAATAGCGAAAGCCGTCTGGAGAGCACTCACGCCTCTGGGCGGCTTTTCACATGCACCGAAAAGGAGGCGGGCACCATGAGCGACTTATTCAACGCAGGCCCGGCCCGGCACACAAGGGGCGGCTTTACCGTGTCTCATTCTGGAGCGGGCGACATTATGAAAAAGCTCCAGAAGCTACGGGACGGCGGCGAGGTGGCAATCAAGCGCACCGTGTCGGACTTCGCAACCAGAGGGCCCGGCTGGGTATCAAAGGGGATCCGCGAGCACTACGGCGTGGACGCAGCTGCCATAAAGGAGGCAGCCAAACGGCCGAGCCGCGGGCATACCTCGATCAGAGTCGCGGGCATATCCGTGGACGGGGCAACGCTGGAGTATAAGGGCAGAACCCTGACGCCGCTTCACTTCAAAATGAGCCCGAAGCAGGCACCAACAACCAAGCAGAAGAACCCGATCCGGATCCCAGGCCAGCTTATAGCCGCAGGATCACCCGTGGCTATGGTACGGCCGCCGAAGCCCTACACCGTAAAGGCGACAATCATTAAGGGCCAGCGCTCAGCCATGAGCAGCGACACATTCCTAACCGCCGGGCGCGGTGGCGTCGTGCTGCCCTACCAAAAGAGCGGGGACGACCGCCAGCCGATCGAGGCCGTGCGCACTCTGTCCGTGCCTCAAATGATAGACGGCAGAGCCCGCGAGACAATCGAGCAGACAATCAACATAAAGCTGGGCGAGCGCTTCAACCACCACATAGAGCGGGCCATGAGATAGCCCGCCAAGGCCACCCCACACAAGCCCGCCAGAGCCCCACACACGGGCACCAAGGGCCGAGGGTAAGCAGAGCTCCACCACCGGCCACAAAGGCCGACAGAGGGCCACACAGAGGCCACCACGGGGCACACAAGGCCAAAGGGCAAACGAGCCCGCGCCGAGCAGCCGCGCAAGGTACTGTGAAGCCCGCAAAAGCCCTGCGGTGCTTGCGAGCCCAAAACTCGCGCAGACTCCAAAAAATTTTTTTAGGCCGTTTCGTTTCGTTTGGATACCGGAAAGGAGGTGACGCCATGGCAGACGCGCCGAAACAAAACCTGCAAACCACGAACACGATCGCGAAACTTTTCGATCTCGACGAGCGCCGGGTGCAGCAACTCGCAAAGTCTGGCGTAATCCCTGCGGCGTCCACCCGTCCTTATAAGTTCGATCTGCTTCCAACGATCAAGGCGTATATAAAGCACCTGCGGGAAAAGGCTAACAGCAAGGAGACAAAGACGCCAGACACAGCTAAAGCCGAGGCCGACAAGCTGCGGGCCGAGGCCGACCTGAAACAGAGTAAAGCCAAGATTGCAGAAATGCAGCTCAAAGAGCTGGAGGGGAAAATGCACCGGAGCGAGGACGTGGAGGCCGTGACAAATGACCTCGTTTACACCGTCCGCAGCATGATAATGGCCCTGCCCGGCCGTCTCGCTATGGACGTTGCGCAGGCGGCCACCGCGAACGAAGCCTCGGCACTGATCCGCGCCGAGTGTTACAAAATCCTGAATGAGCTCGCGGGCTATCAATACGATCCCGAAGTTTATCAGCGGCGGGTAAGGGATCGCGAAGGCTGGGGCGAAGCGCTCGCTGATGAAGCCGACGACTAAAAAGGCCGCAAGGAAGCTCAACGCAGCCATAGCTTCGGCCGTCCAGAACTTCAAACCGCCGGAGGATCTGACGGTGGCAGAATGGGCCGATAGACACCGCCGCCTATCGCCGGAAACCTCCGCAGAGGCAGGCCCGTGGCGTACTTCGCGCACGCCCTACCTCCGGGAGCCTATGGAAGCGTTCACCGATCCCAAGGTGAAAAAAATTGTTATGGTGGCGGCTTCTCAGGTGGGAAAGTCTGAGCTTGAACTGAACATAATCGCGTACATTATCGACCAAGATCCGGGCTCTATCCTCTTTGTGCAGCCGACGCTGGAGGACGCCCGAAAGTTTTCACGCCTCCGGATCGCTCCCATGATACGGGACAGCCGGGCGCTGCGGGCGAAAGTGTCGGACGTAAAGACGAGGGATTCCGGGAACACGATCCTGCAAAAATCTTTTCCCGGAGGTATGCTGACGATCACCGGATCGAACAGCGCCTCCGCTCTGGCTTCTACTCCGGCCCGCTACATCATAGGCGACGAGCGCGACCGCTGGGCCATAAGCGCCGGAACCGAGGGCGATCCGTGGGCGCTGGCAGAGGCCAGACAAACCACATTCTACAACGCGAAGGCCGTCGAGGTATCAACCCCGACAATAAAGGGAGCCTCGAACATTGAGGACAGCTACTACAAGGGCACACAAGAGCGCTGGTGCCACCAGTGCCCGGAGTGCGGAGAGTATGGCGAAATCATATTTGACCGGATCCATTATGAGCACACCGTCAAAAAGGTGCGCGGGAAGAAAACCTACACCATAAACGGCCCGATCACATGGGCCTGCCCTAACTGCGGCTGCATTATACCGGAGGAAACCATGCGGCGGCAGCCTGCGAAGTGGATCGCCGAGAACCCGGAGGCATACGCCACCGGCGTGCGCTCCTTCTGGCTGAACGCCTTCTCGTCCCCGTGGACGCCGTGGGAGAAAATCGTTCTTGAATTTCTCGGCGCCAAGGACAACCCGCAAAAGCTGAAAGTCGTCTACAACACCAAGCTGGGCGAGCTCTGGGAGGATCGCGGCGGCACAATCGACGAGGACACCATGCTGGCCCGCCGTGAGGACTACGGCACCAATGCCGACGGCTCCCCGGTGGAGCTGCCGGAGGGCGTGCTGGTGCTCACCTGCGGAGTAGACACGCAGGACAACCGGCTGGAGTACGAAGTCGTGGGCCACGGCTACTACGGCGAAACGTGGGGCATAAAAAAAGGCTACATCATGGGGAAGCCGGACACCGACGACGTATGGCAGCAGCTCGACGACGTGATCGAGCATGTGTACCGCTTCAAGGACAGCAAGCGCGGCCTGCGGATCTCAATCACCTGCGTGGACGAAGGCGGCCACTATACCCAAGAGGTACGCCTGCGCTGCCGGGCCCGGAAAAATAAGCGCGTTTTTGCAATCAAGGGCAAAGGCGGCGACGGGATCCCCTTCGTGACGCCACCCTCGAAAGTCAAAATTGTGGTAAATGAGCAGGTGATCGGCAAGTGCTGGCTTTACACCTTCGGCGTGGACGCTGGCAAAGAGGCGATCATGTCAAACGTGCGGGTGCAGGAACCCGGCGCGAAATACTGCCATTTCCCGCGGGGCGAGTCCTACGGCTACGACTCGTACTACTTCAACGGCCTGCTGTCTGAAAAGCTGGAGCTCACGCAGACAAAGCGGGGCAATAGCTGGGCGTGGGTGAAGATCCCCGGCCATGAGCGCAACGAGGCGCTCGACTGCCGCAACTATGCACTGGGCGGCTTCCGGATCATCAACCCCGACATGGAGGCCGTGGAGCGCAGGCTCAAAAGCCTGCCAGAACAGCCGCGGCCGAAACGTGCTGCAGCACCGCAGCAGCGCCGGACAAATGCAGCGGCGCAACTATTTGACGAATGGTAAGGAGGCAACGCCATGAGGCAACGAGAAACAATTCAGGCCGAGCTCACGCAGACACGCGAGCGTCTGGCCCTTTATCTGAAACGCGAGGCCGACATGCTGGACAAAAACGGCGTGCAGAGCTATGGGATCGGCTCCCGCAATCTTCAACATTACAGCACGGCCCTGAAAGATATTCAGGACATGATCGAGAAGCTCCGCGCCCGGATCCGGGAGCTGGAGGCTGAACTGGCGGGAGGGAGTGCCCGCCGTGCACTGGGAGTCGTCCCGCATGACTGGTAAGGGTAAACGCTGGGATCCCCGGCTTTACTACGGCGCGGCCGGAGGGAGTTTTCGCTCCTTTATCCCTTCGGCTGCTGCCGTTTTTTATTCCATACAAGGAGGTGAGAAAAATCAGGTACGACAAGAAAATGGGAATGTATCTGCCTGACAGTGTGCGCCCGCAGAATAAAGGCTACGGGGAGGCCGGGGCCAGCTGGAGAAAGCGGGCCGTGAAAGGCTTCAACGCTCCGAGCGGATCCGCACATGAGGACATAGACTTCAACAACTTTACCATGAGGCAGCGAGCCCGCATGTTATACATGGCCGCGCCCGTCGCCACCTCCGCGATCAAGACCAACCGCACAAACGTGGTAGGCGTCGGCCTGCGTCTGAAAAGCAGGATCGATCGTGAAGTTCTGGGCCTCACCGCAGAGCAGGCCGAGGACTGGCAGAAAACAACCGAGAGGGAGTTCAACCTCTGGGCCAGCGACAAAAGAGCCTGCGACGCCACGGGCATGAACAACTTCTACGGGCTCCAGCAGCTCGCGCTCGTTTCGTGGCTGCTCTCTGGTGACTGTATAGGCATTATCAAGCAATACGATACCACCCAGCTGCTCCCCTACTCCCTGCGGGTACACCTGATTGAGTCCGACCGGATCGCAACGCCGGGCGGGTACGGTGCCGGAGGCTCGATAACCTTCACCACCGGAAAGAACACAGAAACCGGCAACACGATATACGACGGCGTGGAGGTTGACGCGGACGGCATGGTGGTGGCCTACCATATACGCAGCAACTACCCCTTTGAGATCGGAGCACCGACGACAACATGGGCCCGCGTGCTGGCATATCAGGAACACACCGGACTTCCCAACGTGCTGCATGTGATTGACACGGAGCGGCCGGATCAATACCGTGGCGTGAGCTATCTCGCGCAGGTGATCGAACCCTTGCTCCAGCTCCGGCGCTATACGGAGTCCGAGCTCATGGCTGCGGTGGTGGAGTCGTTTTATACCGCCTTCATCAAGACGCAGGCACCGACGGACGAGAACCCGTTCAACCAGACGGATCCCGACATGCCGGGCGAACCGAAAGGCCCCAACGAGTACAGCATGGGGCCCGGACAAGTCAACATCATGGGCCCCGGTGAGGACGTGGAGTTTGCAAACCCGACGCACCCGAACGGCAGCTTCGACAAGTTCGCGGCCGCGATCAGTGCTCAGGTGGGCGCGGCTCTGGAAGTCCCGGCCGATCTGCTGCTGAAACAATTCAACAGCTCATACAGCGCAAGCCGGGCGGCCCTTCTGGAAGCGTGGAAAGCCTTCAAAATGCGCCGTGAGTGGCTGGCTGACGACTTCTGCCGCCCCTGCTACGAAATCTGGATGAGCGAGGCCGTGGCCCGCGGGCGTATCTATGCGCCGGGCTTTTTCACCAATCCAATGATCCGCGCCGCATACCTCGGCAGCGAGTGGCTGGGCCCGTCTCAGGGGCAGCTCGATCCGGTGAAGGAAATCACCGCGGAGATCCTCGCGTGCAGCGAGGGCTACTCGACGCATGAGCAGAGCACGATCCGACTCAACGGCGGCCAGTGGGACGCCAACGTCGAACAGCTCCAGCGGGAAAACGAGAAGCTCGGAGGGCAGGCACCGGATCCGCACCAGTCTGGAGGCGGCGGTGAAGGCCCGCAGGAACCGCAGGAAGGCGACGAACCGGCCGAGGGGGACAATAACCCGCACAATCCCGAAACGGCCCGCAGACGGGGCGCTCATGCCCTACGCGACCTCGTTATAAGGGAGCAAATAAAACAAGCCATAGGAGGGCAAGCCAATGAAAATAAAACATAGCAACATGCGCATGGGCCCGGCACCGGCACCGCAGGCAAAGCCCGCGACGAAGTTCTGGAACATGGCGAGTGTCGGCGAGGACGAGGGCGAGATCACCCTCTACGGCGACGTAATGAGCCAGCAGCCCGTTGACTGGTGGACGGGAGAACCGGAGCCCGGCCTCTACATCACGCCGGAGGGCTTCATGGAGGATCTGGCGACCGTCAAGGACAAGGGCCGCGTCACAGTAAAGCTGAACAGCTGCGGCGGCGACCTCTACACCGGGATCGCTATCCACAACGCCCTGAAAGCGCTCAGCGGAGAGGTGAACGTCGTCGTGGAAGGGATCGCGGCCAGTGCCGCCAGCGTTATTATGTGCGCCGGTGACACCGTGACCGTTTACCCCGGATCCCTCGTTATGATCCACGGTGTAAGCGTCCTGCTCTGGGACTCCCTGAACATTCAGGACATGAAGCAGCTAATCAAGGGAATGGACGCCAGCGAGCGTGCCGTCGCTGAAATCTACGACGGAAAGACCGGCCTCGGCGTGGACACCCTGCGCAGCATGATGACAAAGGAAACGTGGATGACCGGGCGGGAAGCTCTGGAGAAGGGCTTCGCGGACGCGATCAAGGAGGACGAGGACGATCCCGACATGAGCATGAGCCGCGACCGGAAAGTCCTCTACGTCAACGGGATAGGCCATAACGTCGAAGGGCTGCGCAACATACCGGGGACGATCCCGATCCAGAAAAGTGCGAAACCGGCCGCAAGACCGGCCGCAAATAAAAGGCCGACCAATAAGGCGGCAAAACCAGAAGGAGGTAAAAATCACATGACACTCGAAGAACTGAAAGCTCAGGAGCCTGATCTGGTGAGCCAGATCGAGCAGGCCGCCGTAGGTGCGGCAACGGCTCAGACCACCGACGCGGTGACGGCAGAGCGCCAGCGCCTCGCTGCCATTGACTCGATCGCGGCCTCTATACCGGATCAGAAAATGGTACACGACGCCAAGTACGGCGACAACCCCTGCACCGCTCAGGAGCTCTGTTTCCGCGTTATGCAGCAGAGCGCAGCGG
>VSNE01000475.1 GCA_009774155.1 Lachnospiraceae bacterium | reverse complement strand
GTTACGGTAAAACTATGTTTTATGAAAATTTGATTGCAACATTTTGCATAAAATGGCGAATCAATTGCTATTTATTGCAAATTTTTCGCATTTTGCTTTCAAATATGCATCAATCAAAATTTTCTGAAATCAATATTTGCATAATGTGACTGCAGCGGCATTTTCGACGACGTGAGAGTCCGGATCCTGAAGTCGACAGCGGTGCCGTTGATTCCGTACAATTTCAGATTCTCGACATTGCCATTGGGGAACTCTATCTTTATGTCGTCGCCTTTATATGTGAAGTTTCCAGCTATAGAAGGCCCCCCGACACTGCGCAGATTTATTGTATGCAGGAAAAAGCAATAATATGTGCGTTCAGGTGTAGCCACACTGCCATCGGTGTATTCAATCCTCATTATCTGCCACTGTCCGTCAAGATCACCGTTGATTGAACGCTTGGCGCATCCCGACATAACCACAGTCATGACCATGGCCACGACCAGTTGAATTAATTTATATCTCATAGCCATCCTGTTTTTCTTAATGTCAACATAACTCCCTTACTGTTTCCGAGAAGAGCGCCTCGGTCCATGCCGAACGATACTGTCGAAGAGAATCCTTCAAGCCATTTGGGAGAATAGGTAAGTTCCAGAAGTCCGTTGTAATTATTCTCGACATTGTGGAAAGGAACCGAATAAGTACCCCAATTGCGGGTAAACGAAAACAGGATTCTGTAGCTCAACTCCGACAACGGATTTCCGGCGATACCGAAATGATGACCTATAACACGGTTACTACGGAATGAAATGTCACCGTCCCTATTATATATAGGTGAAATTATAAGGGGATTTCCTATACCCATACCCCAGTGCTGCCATCCGGTGTATATTCCGTGATTATAATAGTTGTCAACACCACTCACCTGCTCAGGTATTTCGGGCGTGTGGTCCCAATACACCGGGCCGCTCTGATCCTTTGTATAAAGATACTCGTAAACAAATGTACTTATTACAGGATTCTTGGGAAATGTCACCTCAAGTCCCCACAATCCATCCTTCCAGGTGTATTCAAAGAACATCTGTGAGTGATCCTCGAAGAAATGCTCATAGTAAGCCTTCAATCCCCAGTCGCGACCTGGATACCATGTAGCGCAAAGGCTCCATTCGCCTACATGATTTCCATATACGTTTGTCTGCTCTCCCATAGGAGTGCTTGAATCGCCACCCGAGGGGAAGAGCACCTTTATAATATCCTTTAAGCCGTTGGGCATATTGATTACGTGATCGCCGATTATGGAGCGACCTCCAAACTGCGCAGCCATCTCAAGACCGCCCTCGATATAGAACGGAAGGCGGTTCAGGTCGCCGAATCGCAGATAAATACCCTTGGAGTGGTACCATACATGCTCGGTGCGTTTTTTACCCGGTGCGGCAAAATCGCGCTGCCAGCCATCATCGGTGAATCCTCCGTAAGCCACATATCCTTTTACGGCAAGCCAGTCATTGGTCCACGGAACTATGGTATAGTCAGGAATGCCTGCACGTATCTGAGGCACAGGACGAGCATTGCCCGAATACAACATATTACCGCTGCTGAGCTTGGGGTTGTTGAATTCCCCTACCCGCTCTTTGCTACCGACACTCAGACCAAGACAGCGATACTTTATGTCGGCATACAATTGCTGAATTATAAACGATGATGTAAAATTATAGGCTACTGCCAAATCGGCACCAAAGCCATAGGAAAATTTCTGATCTTTGTCGATATCGCGAAATATCCCGGCTCGAAGATAACCGTTGTTCTTTTCGATTGACGACAAGCCCTGTTTGTTGTTTAACAACCAGAAAGGAGTGTTTTCCCCGCTGCTGAAACTCACCGCCCCCTCGGTACGGTAATGCAGCCCGTCTATCGCATAGGCCGATGTCGACATGAGCATTGAAAGCCCGGCGACAAGCGTAATGATAGGAAAGCTTTTTCTCATTTTAATATCTAATAGTAAATTGCACGCAAAGTTAAGCATTTGTAAATATTCCTACAACTCCTATATATTCCTAAATGTTTACCCTAATCGCCTAAAAGACATAATTTACGCACTAATCAGTGGCTTTATTTGTAAGGTTAGAATATTTGTTCTATATTGCGTAGGTAACTTTTATAATTACAAT
>VSNE01000474.1 GCA_009774155.1 Lachnospiraceae bacterium | reverse complement strand
GATAGACAGTATCTACGATTAAAGTATTATATGGCAGAAAATGGAATAAGAACATTGAGCCTATTTTCCGGTGGCGGAGGATTAGATATCGGCTTTGAAAAGGCTGGTTTTGAAATTCTATTTGCCACCGACTTAAACCATGAGTGTTGTGAAACACTTAAATTAAATAGAGGAAATACATTGTCTGAAAATCTTATAGTTGAACAAGCTGATATAACGACTATGGATTACTCTATTCTACCTGATAGCATCGATATGATTATTGGAGGTCCTCCTTGTCAGACGTTCTCGGCATCAGCAAGGCGTGCAGGAGGAGCATCTGGGAAGCTGGATGAAAGAGGTAATCTATTTGAATGCTATGTAGAGATAGTACATAGACTGCAACCCAAAGCATTCCTATTTGAAAATGTAAGAGGGATACTCGGCACAAACAAGGGTCAAGATTTTAAGGATATAGTTTCGGCCTTTGCGGCTGAAGGATACACTATAGAGTATAGAATACTTGACGCTGAAGATTATGGAGTTCCGCAGCAACGAGAAAGATTGTTTATTGTTGGACACCGTTTAGATAAAAAGTTTCTTTATCCCAAGCCTATATATGGACCGGATAGCACGAATAATGCTCCTTACCTAAAAGTCGGTGAAGTTATTGCCGATATTCAACTAACAAGACAAGATAAAATAGAAACAACTTTTGAAGGCGGAAAATACGCATCATTGCTTCCACTGGTTCCTCCTGGCTCTAACTATCTACACTTTACAGCAAAGCGCGGATATCCTAACCCTATTTTTGCATATAGATCAAGATTCTCGGATTTCCTGTACAAAGCTAATCCTGAAACGTGTGTAAAAACATTAATAGCTTCGCCAGGGAAATATACCGGTCCTTTGCATTGGGATAATCGTTATCTAACGGTAAGTGAATACAAACGTATTCAAGGGTTTCCCGATGAACACGTTTTTTTTGGAGACCGTGTAGCGCAAATTAGGCAAATAGGAAATTCAGTATGCCCCAAAATAGCCTATTACATGGCACTCGCCATTAAAGAACAGATTTTTGGTATACCTGCTGGGATCGAATACATCGACGCAAACTATGTTCTTTCTTTTGATAAAAGAAAGGGACAAAAAGCACAGAAAACGAGAGCTTTGCACGAGACCGTTGCAGTAAAACGTCAAAAGAATGCCGTAAGCTGCTTTACTCCATATGATTTTGAAACGTATGTTGCCCCATCTTCTATAATAATGGAGAACAATGTCAATGTGAGTCACGAAAACAATCAGGTGACGATAAACGTGACATGTTCTGATACGGAAAATGTCGAAGCAGTTTTGATATTAGAAATATCCGATAGTGTTGCTCAAAAGGGCCCCATAACACTAAGGGTTATTGTGAAAGGGAATGATGAGCAAGACATACAAACTATGTGGAATGCAGTAGATGCATGGGTAAAAAAATGCAGTAGCTTTCGTTCTCTTATAGAATTATACGGGCATTTTACGGAACCTCATCCGATATTTAAGGTAATTGACTTTGAGGTTAAAACCAATCTGCCCGCATTCCAATTTGCCAAATATTATATGGACTTCGCAAAATGTGGGGTTTATGAAGATAAATCTGTTTTACTATCTCTTTGGAAAGATAAATTCAAAACAGAAAAATTTGTCGAATTGGCAAGAATACTAAGATCGTACAGGTATGATATAAGGTGTCATGAAACAAATATAGCTATCCCTCAGGGAGTCTACATGGTGGCATATCCATTTGCATTGCCTTTTGACAAACAAATGAACTTTTGTGTAAAAGAAAACAGAGAGTTATAATGGCAAAAAAAGCAGATTCTCGTCCAGCAAATCTGGATGAACTTATTATAAAAGAATTGGATTTAGCTTATAACAAAGCTGAATCTTACTTTATACCAGGGAAAGAAAATGAAATTCCACAAGAGATTAGCAGTAATCTTAGTCAGGATTTCATAGATGCTCTTGATGGTATTGCGAAGCTATGCGAGAAAGCATCCACCGGTTATCTTAATGTGATTACAGGACTTGCAATCAAGGCCGTTTATGGGGATACCGTAGATGTACGCTACCACCAAGTTCAAATACAAAATCAGACGGATAAGCCAGCAGGCTTCAATTTCAGAGGCGTTTCTGAACATATAATTTTTCACTGGATGGAAAATCATGAATTTCATGGGGCTAAATCTGGGTGGCAAACAAGAACTTTTGAGAGACCCAAACCATATTTTCTGAACTATGAGGAGAATATAGGGGCAATAAAAGTGCCTTTTCTATCAACCTATGATCAGATTGAGACGCATAATCAAAACGCCAAATTAGGTTTAGCATTCCTATTGCTAAGAAGAATAGAGCTAAGGGAGCGGACAAAAATTACGTTAGCAATACCAAGACTACAAGACGTACTGCAAATTACTAATTTGTTCAAAAGCCACTTCTTTTATTCATATAAAGATTCAAAAGGAGCTTCTCGTCTGCCCGTTATTGCATTGCATGCAATATATAAAGTATTAATGCAAGAGTTAGTACGCTATAATGGTAAGATTCTTAAGGACCTTGAATCTCATTCAGCAGCAGACTCGCAAACTGGGTCCATAGGCGATATCGAAATTGCGAATAAAGATGGATCTATCTTTGAAGCAGTGGAGGTAAAACATATGATTCCAATATCAAAGGAATTAGTTGACATTGCCAAACAGAAAATCAGAGGTTGTCAGGCGGACCGATATTATATTCTGACGACTCATAATATGCATGACCCATCTGACGAAGTAATAACAGAAGTTGAAAACGTAAAAAGGCTTTTAGGATGTCAAATGATAGTTAATGGGGTCATCCCATCGATTAAATATTATCTCCGACTTCTCACTAACCCTGGAGCTGTCTTGCCAAACTATGTTCAAGAACTTGCAACAGACAAAGCAATCAGTTTTGAACATAGAGATGTTTGGAATAAAATAGCTACAGGATCTATTTAAAAAGGATTTCTATAGCCTTCAGAACTTCGTATGCAATATCATCAATAATTTGATGGCTTCAATGAACGGAAGGTCAGTTTCCTCTGAACTTCGGAGTGGATAGCGTTCCGCCGGAGCGCGTTCATCAACACCATAGTCGATGTCGGCGCAGTATGCGAATGCTTCGGCCTCGGTGTCGAAGCATTCCGATTCGTTGAAGTAGATGGTATCGCCGGAGTCGAGGTATTCTTTGAAGCCTTCGATGTCGCCGTCAATAACGAAGTTCATAAGAGATTTCATTAAATTCCCTGCCCAGTATCAACCATAGAAACTATTGAAATAGTTGGCTTACCTGGCAAATTATCGACTTGACAGAATTGGATTCTCGGAGAAGATTCTATTGAAATGCAATTATCACTATTATCGTTCACTGTAAATTTTCGATGAAAGTTATAACTTTTGACTCCCAACATAAGTGCAAATTTCTGATAATACTGATTAGAAAAATCTTTCTCCATACCATCGATAAGGAGTTTATAAAATTTTTCGATAGCCTGCTGATTTACCCAACTACGTCTATTTATTTGGAATAAATGTGCGTTCCTGAGAGAATTAACAATAAAGCCATCAGGCTTTATTACATTTGAAAGCGCTGATGCTGAGAACTTCAAAATTTGCAAACATTCCTTGCGCTTATCTACATCAAGTATAATTTTCCCTTGTAAGACTAATATTTCCTCAAGTAGTTCTTCGTCTATCGTATCTTGATAGAGTTTTGAAGTTAATGTTTCACCAAATAGAGGGAATAAAAGAATGTATGAAAGCAATTCAACTTTACATGCCGGAAAATTGATTCTAATTGGGAATTTATGTGAAACGTATTCCGTAGTAAGTAAAACTGTTTTTATTTCCTCTACTGTAATATCGACATTAAATTTAGAAAGAAATGTTCTAAGTGTATTTTCATCGGGTGCATAATTGTTGAAAGCAATGCAAAATATAAGACCTTTTATGAAATAAAATCGCTCAAGTTTCTCTCTCTCAGAGATTAGGTCAATATAATTAATAA
>VSNE01000473.1 GCA_009774155.1 Lachnospiraceae bacterium | reverse complement strand
GGTTCCGCCTGCCCCTTTCAGTTTTTCTGAAATATAGATCCGCCCCTCGTCTTTGGAAAGGCCTTCCAGGTTGTAGTTCATGATGATCCGCTGACGCAGCGGCTCATGCACGCCAAGCCGCAGGGTGGAATTAAGCTGGGGCAGGCCGACTAAAAGGATGACGGCCCGGTCTTTGGAATCCATCTCAAAATTGAAGAGGATCTTCAGGTCATTCAGGATGGCATTACTTACATAGTTGGCTTCGTCAATGATGATGACAGGGGTTCTGCGCTTTTCAAGGGACAGGCGTGAAATCTCTTCCTGTATGGCCCTGAAATTGTCAGGTTTTCGGAAAGAAGGCTGCACACCAAGTTCACTGGCAAGACTTCTGTAAAAATCATTTACGGTAAGGGTGGAAAGGCTGGAATAAATGACTTTGTACAGGGAAGGGTTCAGGGAAGCCTTCCATCTGCGCACGGCCGTGGTCTTGCCTCTTCCGGCAGCGCCGGTAAGGATGCCGAAGCCCCTGTTCTTTGCCAGATAATCAAGGCGGAAGGCAGCTTCACGGCTCTCCTGTGTATCCACGGGAATCTCTTTGGCGTTTTTCAGGAAAGGATTGAATTCCAGTCCGAAACGGGAACAAGGCTCCATCAGTCCTCACCTCCGCACAGATGTATTTTTTCACGCTTTATGGATGCGTTTTCCTGTTTGTTCAAAAGTCTTATGGGTGTAAGGGAGCCGTCACGCTCCAGAACAAAGATATCCTTCATATCCGGAGAATAACGCAGGGTGATACGCTGTTTTGAGAAGCGGTAATCCACTTCGTATTCCACGCCGTCAATGACAATCACGCTGTCCGCGGAAACACGGCGTTCCAGTTCCAGGAGAAAGCTTTCTTCGATCCGCTGCATATCCAGGCGGCGGATTCTCTCCGACTCCGAAAAGAACCTGTCCTGCGGGGATTTTCCTTTCAGGGAGGAATGAGGGGTAAGGTTGTAGGAACGGACAAAGGCGGACAGGGAGCCGTGCAGGGCATCAAGGGAGTGGAAATCCCTCAGGTCAAGGGAGGCCATCCACTGGTCTTTCATGGTGCGGAACCAGCGTTCTATTTTTGCTTTGGCTGTGGGGGTATAGGGACGGCAGTAGTTTATGGTGGAACCGACACGTGCGGCGAGCAGTTCCATCTGGCGGTTCTTATAGGCGCTGCCGTTGTCAAAGTTAAGAACCTTCGGGACACCGTACTTTGCGACGGCGGATTTCAGGACGGACATAAGGTTTACAAAGGTATCGTTAAAAAAGACATCAACGCCGACGACCATGCGGCTGGCGTCATCGATCAGGGCAATGACATAGACCCGCCGCTTTTTTCCATCCGGTGTTTTCAGATAAGGACCGGCAGAAGAGTCCCCGCACCACACTTCATTGATATGGGGGCGTTCATAGCGGCGCATGTCCTGATTGTCCGTCCTCTTCTTTTCCGTGGAAAGGCGGTGAATGAAGCGCAGGACTGTTGATTCGGAGAGTTCTCCGCGGCGGATGGAGCCGTTATGCTGCAGCTGCTTATAAATGGCGGCCGCGCCCATCCGGGGGTAATGCTCTTTGAGATAAAGGATCTGTTCCTGCAGGGCGTTATCAAGCTTCCTCGGTTTTCCCTCGTCAGAACGGCCACGGGGCTGCAGGGAGTCAAAGCCGTCTTTGCTATAAAGTTCGTACCATTTGGAGATGGTGGAAACGGCATAGTGGCGCAGGGTACCGTCCGGGTGCGGGATGCCCCTTTCTGAGACCTCGCGGAAATATTCGCTGAAGCTTTTGTACTGTGCCGGGAGACCGGAGATCACCGGGGCGATGGCAGAGTATTTCATGAGTGCAATGTCATGTTTCTTTTGTTGTTCCATAGATATCACTCCTCCTTTTTTGATGTTAAGGGAAGTATACACAGGATAACACAGGAAGGCACGGCGGGTTATGTTGGCGGAGAAAAAAAGATGTTCGGGGTGCTTTTTATCTGCATGAACTGCTTTCCGAAAAGTGACAGGCATTTCCCGGGAAGCGAGGCCAGCGGACGCAGAGGGATGCGCTCCGCCCTGAGGCGTTCACGCCAGAAAGAGAGATAAATCCGGATGAGTTTAAAGGGAGCCCGGCTGTCCAATTCCGGATTGTTCTCCAGAACGGCAGACGGCTCCGTTCCATCCTCATAAGCTTCGGCCACGGCAGCCTGATCTTTTAAAGGGATCTGGGAGTAAGGGACTAAGGCTGAAGGAAGGAGGGCATGGGAGCGGCCGCAGTTCCGGCACAGGACACGCTGTATCTGAAGCGGGAACTTTATGCCGTCAGCCTTGACATGGCGGCGGTAGGAGCCATAGCGGATAAAGGAGCCGGAACAGCCGCAGGTGCAGGGGAGCAGGCATGGCTCCACATGTTCCATGAGATCATCGTAAGATTTTTGGGAGAAGGGGTTGCTTTCACAGACAGATACGGTTATCATAGT
>VSNE01000472.1:14606-16369 GCA_009774155.1 Lachnospiraceae bacterium | reverse complement strand
GCTCCAGCCCCTTCCCCCGCTGATGTTGCTTCAGGTCAATCCCCTTGCTCCGCCCCGGAGCAAGCCTCCTCCGTCGCCGCCCAGCGTCAGTTTCGCGCCGAAGGCGTCCCCGTCCCGGAGATTCCATCTCCGGAAGCTCCCTCCGCCGCCTTGAGTCCTGAGCCCGAGGTCATGGCCTCGGGCTCCATCCCTGCCGCCAGCGAGTCAGCCTCCGCTCCCCACGTAATGGAATTTGCCTGTCTCCCCGATGCCCGCGAATACCTCAAGAAAGAATTCGGCTACGAAGAGCGCGAGGTCCGCACCACCGCACAGGCAAAATCCGCCGCACGATCCCACGGACTGGAAATCATCATAGCATGATGGCATGAAAGTCAAGACCGACGAACTTACCCGTGCCGTCCGTGTCGCCATCGACATGAACCGTACCGACACCCCCCTCCTTGCCGTCGGCGACTCCGACACGCTCACCCTCGACACACTCATAAAGGCGAAGCTCCCCGACGCACTCCGCCTTGTCGAGATGGAAGCCCCACTGTTCATGCTCGAATCCGGACACATACTCGAACCCGGCGAGGAATCCACATTCTTCATCGGCTCCGACGGAAAAGGATTCCTCGTCCTCCCCGACGACTTCATGCGCCTAATATCATTCCAGATGAGCGACTGGGACCGTCCCGTCTTCGAGGCAATCACCGAATCCGACCCTATCTACAGGCAGCAGGCATCCCCCTTCAAAGGGATATGCGGCAACCCGGAACGCCCCGTTGTCGCACTCGTCCGTCGCGCCGAAGGCAAGGTGCTCGAATTCTACTCCTGCCGCAACGCCGACGCCACAATCGCACAGGCGTGCTACCTCCCCATCCCCCGCATCGATGCCGACGGGGCACTCGACATCCCCGAAGACCTCTACAGCGCCACAGTCTACCGTGCCGCCTCCCTCGTCCTCGCGGCACTCGGCGACCAGCTCGCCACCACAATGCTCGAACTTTCCAAATCCATGATATAGTCCCGATTACTGGAGTCCCGTGCCCGAGGCCACGGCCGAGGGGATCCTCTCCAAAAGCAAAAAAACAAACCCCATCCACGATGAGCAAAGACAGCCAAGACATACAAGGCCATCTCAACGTCTCCCAGAACACCGTCATCGGCGGCGACCTCGAACTCAACGGCAACGCATGCATCGACCACGACCTAAACGTAAAAGGTTGGTTCGAGGCACGCAACTTCCGCGGAGCCATGAAAGGACTGTACGCCACCATCGACGACCTCCGCCGTCGTTACCCCTGTCCACTCCCCGGATGGTACGCCGTCGTTGGCGACACAATCCCCGGCGATGTCTACCGCAGCGAAGCCGGACAGTGGATCCCCACAGGCGGGAAGGGTGGGGGGATGTCCCTATACATCGACGGCTCCATAGCCGACCGCCTCACAATAATTGCCGGCATGAGCGACGAAGACCGCCAATGGGTCCTCACCCTCCTCGACGCCCTCGAAGGCGACGGCGACGTGAGCTGTCCCAGTGCCGACATTGCAAAGAAAGCCGACAAGAGCACGACGATTTCCGCCGGAACAGGATTGACGGGTGGGGGAGACCTTTCGGCAGACCGCACCCTATCACTTGCCGAGAGCGGCGTGACCGCCGGCACCTACACGAAGCTCACTGTCGATGTCTACGGACGCGTTACGTCCGGCGCCACGCTTTCCGCCACCGACATCCCGACCCTCCCTATTTCCAAGATCACCGGATTGCAGACCG
This sequence comes from Lachnospiraceae bacterium, assembly GCA_009774155.1. GTDB lineage: Bacteria > Bacillota > Clostridia > Lachnospirales > Lachnospiraceae > Hominiventricola. Next base: position 14,613 of record VSNE01000472.1, on the reverse strand, counting down.
CCCTCGA